>QNBZ01000181.1 GCA_003644295.1 Planctomycetota bacterium | reverse complement strand
GGAATGGATTTCCCTGATTGTATAGTTTACGGCAGAAGCGGCAAAGACGCTTTAAGAGAAAAAGACACTATCGGCATACACGCCGTCCGTGCCGGCGACATCGCCGGCAGGCACGAAATTATCTTCAGCACGCTCGGCGAGACGGTTACGCTCAATCACACCGCTCACAGCAGGGACGGCTTTGCCCGTGGTGCTTTGCAAGCCGCCCAGTGGCTCATTGGAAAACCTCCCGGCTTGTACTCAATAACTGACGTCCTCGGAATTAAGTAATGACAAAAATGCGCATCACGCACTATGCAGTACGGCTGTTATACTGATGGCGTTAAAAAGGCAGTGGATAAAGATAGGCCGAAACAAAGAGCCGCTCTTTTCATACGAATAGCCCATACACATCGAAAGCACAAACAAAGCCGGCCAGTGTCCGGCGTCTGCGTGGACAATTGCAAATAAGCCGGATGTTATTACTATTGACAACCACGGTTTCAGCAGGTACGAGCGGAGCATCGTTTGAAACAGTCCGCGAAAGAGCATCTCTTCAAATGTCGGAACTACGACAGCGGCGGTAATAACAATCATCATCCTGACCGCTAATTGCGGGTATGCCGTTATCATTTTAAGCTCTTCGTGCTGCTGCATTTCAAATTGCTGACCAAAGATAAGTTTTCCGAAGAGTGTCGTCAGCACAATCATAAAAATCAAAGGCGGCCAAACGGCCAGCAGGTTTACCACCGCAGCGGAAAAATCTTTGTGGATTGTTTTTACATTCAGCCCGAACCCTTTTAACCGCCTTGCAAAGTTGGCTCTGACTAAAAAGACAATTACAGTTATTGATATGAGCGCACCAACGCAGAGGATAAGATTATCAAGAAAAGCACTCTGCCAGTCCGGCAAATCAGACAGGAGTTTCCGTGTTATTGATATTGTCAGTGAAACGCCCCCGAACCAGATAAGCAGTGGGATAAAGGGCATATAAAGGGGCATACTATTTCGGCGAGGGGCAGAATCAACCAGCGCATTTTTGCCGAGAGACGTTTTAAGCAGCCACCAAGTCAGCAGTGCCAGCCCTGTTAGATAAATGATGTTCGTTACGCTTATAATATCAGCGAATTGTTTTACCATTGAGTATTGACAACTGAAAAAAAATAGAATAGTCAATAATAAATAGTGGATGGTAAATAGTCAACGGGAAATAGAGTATGGACGTATTTCAGATTGAAGGGCCTGTTCAGCTTTCCGGCTCGGTTAGCATAAACGGCTCGAAGAATGCTTCTCTGCCGATAATGGCTGCCGCTATTTTAACCGGCGGCAAATCGATTCTTAAAGCTGTGCCGAACCTTTCCGACATTTCCGTATGCGGCGAGCTGCTCAGCCAACTGGGCTGCACCGTGAGCAAAAACGCAAACGGCGATTTGTGCATAGATTCAACCGTGGTTGACAATCCGGTGGGCGACTATGAAATTGTCCGCAGGATGCGGGCCAGTATTTGCATACTCGGCCCATTGCTCGCACGCTGCGGCAGAGCCGAGGTCTCTATGCCCGGCGGCTGTGCCATCGGTGACAGGCCGGTAGATATTCACATAAGGGGACTGCGACAGCTTGGCGCACAAATCCATCTTAAAAACGGTTACATTATAGCCGAGGCGCCGAATGGTTTGCAGGGCTGCGACATTTTTCTTGGCGGGCCGTTCGGCTCGACCGTACTCGGAACTGCAAACGTACTGATGGCTGCTGTAATGGCAAAGGGCAAAACAGTTATTGAGTCAGCTGCCTGTGAGCCGGAAGTAGCCGACTTGGCAAATTGTCTTAACAAAATGGGGGCAAAAATAACCGGCATCGGCTCACCACGATTGACTATCGAAGGAGTAGAGCAGTTGCAGCCGGTCGAATTTCAGGTAATTCCGGACAGAATCGAAGCCGGTACGTTTATGGTCGCCGCCGCTATAACCAAAAGCGAATTGCGTCTGCGGAACTGCCGGCTCGATAATATGATGGCCGTAGTCGATAAGTTAAGGAATATCGGCGTAACCGTTGACAGCGCCGATGACGGCTGTGTGGTTGCCTGTAATGGCCGGGTAAGGCCGGCTGATATTACCACTCATCCGTTTCCGGGCTTTCCGACCGATTTGCAGGCGCAGTTTATGGCGCTTCTGGCGCTCGCTGATGGCAACAGTGTCATAGTTGAGAAGATATTTCCCGACAGATTTATGCACTTGGCGGAACTGAATCGAATGGCTGCGAACCTGCGTAAAGAAGGGTCTGCGGTTATCGTTGCCGGCGTGAAAAAGTTAATCGCCGCTCCGGTGATGGCTTCGGACTTGCGGGCCTCGGCGGCGCTGGTTTTAGCCGGCTTGGCTGCCGAGGGTACTACCGTTGTCAACAGGGTTTATCACATCGACCGCGGCTACGAAAGAATTGAAGAAAAATTGAACCCTCTCGGCGCCAAAATCCGCAGAGAAAATGTTTAGCCCACCCACCCGTGGGTTGGGTTTTATTCGTTCGGTTGGCCCCGCCAACACTTTGGCGGGGTTGTATTTTACCTGTCGCCGTGCCGGCGACGCAACACGAGTATCGAGTATTGTCCGCCGCCTGAAATTACAGAGACGAGCTGCGTAAGCCGCCGGTCAAAGACATCAACCACAAATTAATGCGAGTTTGCTCTGTTTTTCCTTTGATTTATACTCTGTTAGCAATACAATCTGGATAGTGTTCGGTTTTAAGATTGATACGCTGGTTTCAGCAATTTTATGAGGTGTTATTATGAAAGCAAAGTTTATCTTACTTGTATTGTTTTTCTTCTTGGGTCTTTTAATGGTTTGGTCTATTGGCTGCTCGGCAGATTACCATGCTGGAAAAGTTCAGAAAGGCCTTCAGGGAGATAAGATGACGGTCGGAACTGTTCAGCGAGAAATAAAAGTGGGTATGAGCAGCGCGGAGGTAGCGGAAGCTCTTGGCTCACCTAACATCGTTACAACAGATGAGCAGCGTCGCGAAGTCTGGGTGTACGATAAAATTGCAACGGATGTCGCAGCTTCTAAAGGCTATTGGACTTTGCTTTTGCTCGGCCAAGAAGCAGGATCTGCTTCAAAAAGCCAACGAACACTTACAATCATCATAAAGTTTGACGAAGATAAAAAAGTTCGAGATTTTGCTTATCATACTTCTCGGTTTTAAGGATATGCAATGAGAATCCTTGCAATATGTTTCTGTGCAAACCTTATCATTTGCTCAGGGTGTGGCGTTGTTGAGAGCACGGCATCATTGTTTGAGAAAGAGCACAAGCCCAAATCACAACTCGAAACCCGTAAAATGCAGACCCGCGAGTATGGAACTAAAGATACAATGATGGTTATGAAAGCAATGCTAAATGTCTTACAAGACGATGGTTTTATCGTAAGACAAGCCAATACTGATTTGGGTTTCTTTAATGCGAACAAAACAGTTGACAAGGAAGATACGCTTGCGAAAGTATGGGGAACTTTTTGGTGGGGACCACATGCAACGTGGAAAGAGAATTCAATAATCGATTGCACGGCAAATGTATCAGAGTTTGGAGAAAAAACACGAGTTCGCATTAACTTTCAAGTTAAGGTAATGAACAACAGAGGTGGGTGCGAAGAAGTTTACCAGATAGATGATCTAAAATACTATCAAGAGTTCTTTTCTAAGGTTGACAAAGGGATTTTTATAGAAAAAGAGAAGATTTGACTTCTACGCTCTACGCCCTCGCGGCTCGGCTTTGGTGCCGTTCGACTCCTTCGGCGCAGCTCAGGATAAATTTGCTCACGACAAGCGGTGATGGTGAGAAAAAAAGGCGATGCTCGATACCCGACACTTGATGCTCGTTGTTTGAGACTTTGTCAGAGTCTTAAAAAACCGTGTTAATCTGTGGCTGAAGAAATTCAAAAGTAAAAACTCAAAATTCAAAATTGTCGAACCCTCTGTGGCTAAAAAATTCGTGTTAATCCGTGCCTAAAGACCTCTGCGTTCTCTCCGTTCTCCGCGGTAAAACTTTTTTCGAGTATCCAGTCCGCCGTAGGCGGAATCCAGCATCGAGATTTATCCGCCTTCGGCGGAATCGATAATCCAGCTTTCAGATTTGTAGCATGAAAAAGCCCGTAGTCATTTGACTATGGTTCATTTCACTACTTGTCGCTGGACAAAGCATG
>QNBZ01000180.1 GCA_003644295.1 Planctomycetota bacterium | reverse complement strand
GTGCCAGACGAGATGGCAACAAAATCATCACCCTCAGGCACGTCACACTGACCATAGTCATTGCTGCCCCACGCTACGAGCGAACCATCGGATTTAAGGGCAACGTTGTAACCCCATGCAGCCGAAATGGCGACAAAATCATCACCCTCAGGCACGTCACACTGACCATAGTCATTGCTGCCCCACGCTACGAGGT
This sequence comes from Planctomycetota bacterium, assembly GCA_003644295.1. GTDB lineage: Bacteria > Planctomycetota > Phycisphaerae > Sedimentisphaerales > Anaerobacaceae > B140-G9. Next base: position 3,977 of record QNBZ01000180.1, on the reverse strand, counting down.
GGCCTGCGAAAGCCGATTCACAAGTCCAAAGAGCAACTGCGAACAAAACCGTTACCGCTAAGAAAACTAAACTACTTTTTCTCCTCGCTATTATCACTCTCAACCTCTTCGCTCTTCCTTTTGGAGGCCTAACCATGGTCTCCGCACACCCCCACGTAATACCAATTCTACCCCCTTGCCCACTTGGATGTCAAGAGAAAATCTCGCCAGAATTTTTACTTTTTTATTTTTTTACCTTTTTGACCGTTTTTCCGCAGAAAAGCGGCTTTTCTCAATCTCGGATGTAGAAAGCCCCCAGGCCTACCCTGAGCGAAGCCGAAGGGTTTATGCTGGTGGTTAAAACCAAACTTTAGGAATAATTGGTAATTGATAATGGCTCAGAGCAAGTATATAATCCTGATAATTATGAATGGAAGAACGTTATTATACTTTGGAGGTTTATAGCTATGTTACTTCTTAACATTTTCAGGGGTATCTTTTTTGTCATTATTATTGCAGTTTTACTTGTGAACCTGAGTATCCCCGAGATTTCAGGAGAGACCGGCAGAGCTAATTTTTATGCGATTCTGTGGAGTGGTATTATCCTGTCGCTGGGCGCTTTTTTTGTGGACATCCTGACGCCGAAGAAATCCCTGGCGGTGCTGGCGGGAGTGTTCTTCGGGCTTCTGGTAGGTATGTTTGTCAGTTGGGCGTTGAGCCCGGTGCTGGATATGGTAAATGAGATTTACTATTTGGGAATTAGCGATGTTGCAATTCGGGCGATGAAGTGGATGATGGGAATATGTGTATGCTACCTTGTAGTAACCGTTGTGATGCGGACGAAAGACGATGTGCGTTTTGTGATTCCCTATGTAGAATTCGCCAAGCAGACTAAAGGTGCCCGGCCATTGGTTCTGGATACCTCGGCGATTATTGACGGGCGGATTGCGGATTTATATGAAAATAAAATGTTTGATGCTCCGCTGATTGTTCCGCGTTTTGTTCTCAACGAGCTGCATCTGATATCGGATTCCACCGACCGGCTTAAGCGCAACCGCGGTAGGCGTGGGCTGGATATACTTAATAAAATGCAGTCCAATTCCGTTATCGATATAGAGATTGACGATACGACTATTCCAGAAATCGAAGAGGCCAAAGGCGTTGACCAGAAACTGGTAGTATTTACCAAGAACTGCAATGGCCGACTGGCGACGACAGATTATAACCTTACGAAAGTTGCGCGCGTGCGTGAGGTGGACGTGATGAATATAAATGACCTGGCCAATTCACTGAAGGCGGTAGCTTTGCCGGGTGAGACTATGGAGATTAAGATAATTAAGCCCGGCGAAGAGGCAGACCAGGGTATCGGCTATCTGCCGGACGGGACGATGGTTGTTGTCGAAGGCGCCCGTAACAAGATTGGACGAGAGCTTATCGTCAGCATAACCAGTTCTTTGCAGACCTCGGCAGGAAAGATGATTTTCGGTAAGTTCGAAGGGTTTGCACAGGAGAAAAAAAACAACAAAAATAACAGGCGCATATCCAATAATACCAAGTCAAGTTAATTTCTGCGCGGTATCCAAACAGTTTAGCCCCCCGATTTATTCGGGGTGGGTGTCGTTTTGTTTAGCCCTGCCACCCGTGCGCACAAAGTTGTTTGAGCATATTATAAACTTTTCAATTCCTTTAGGAGAGTCGGGATAATTTTGTTTTCCGGTACTGTTGCGATTTTTCTGGCGTTGCGGTAGATGTACGCCTTGTTTTTTGCAGCGCAAACAGCTATATCAGCGTCGGTGGCTTCTCCCGGGCCGTTGACAATGCAGCCCATCACAGCGATACGTAACGGCTTATCAATACCGGCCAGGGCTTTTTTAACTTTCCGAGCCAGCTTGATTACATCAATTCCGGCTCTGGCGCAGGTTGGGCAAACTATCAACTCCGGTTCGGTGCGTTTGTAAAGGCCGAGTGCGATTAGAATTTGTTTTGCGATTTTAGTTTCAATAATGGGATTGCCTGCGGCGCTTACCCTGATGGTGTCGCCAATACCTTCAGCCAGCAGTGTGCCAAGGGTGATTGCGGATGGTATTTGGGCGTCTTCCGGCAGGCCGGCGTGGGTCAGGCCGAGGTGGATTGGGTAATTGAAGCTTCGGGCAATACGGCGGTTGACTTCGATAGTTCTTGAAGTGTCGCTGCTTTTTGCGCTGAGAACCAATTGGGTAAAGTTGCGATTTTCAAAAAGCCGAACATATTTTTTCATTTCTCTTAACATCAAGGCGGTGCGCCTGCTGGGCGGTACGTCCTTAATTTTGAGGTCTCTGATGCTTGCTTCATTGACGCCGATGCGGATGGCGGTTTTGTGCATTTTGGCTGCATCTATTATTCGATGGATGTCTTTACGGTTTTTTATATTGCCTGGGTTTAGCCGTATCTTAGCTGCGCCGGCTTCTATTGACTCGATGGCCCGTTGCGGGCTAAAGTGAATATCGGCGATTAAGGGGATGGTAACCTTCTGAACAATTTTTGCGAAAGCGGCGGTGTCGGCACGTGTAGGAACAGCAATCCGAACCAGCCGGCATCCGGCCCGAACAAGCTGATTTACCTGTTTCACACAACGGCTAATATCAACGGTGGGCGTCTTTGTCATCGACTGAATGGCGACAGGAGCGGCGGAGCCGATTTTTACCGAGCCGACTTTGACAGTTACGGTTTTTCTTCTTTTGGTCATATCAAAATTGTAGCTTGTTTTATAGAGCCAGGCAAATTAAAATACGCCCGAATTTGAAACTGAAACATTAGTGTATGAAAATGCTTTGCTGAAAACACCCAATGAGGTCATTTCGAGTCCGCCTATGGCGGGTCGAGAAATCTGTTTTTTTAATAGATTTCTCCACTACGGTCGAAATGACAAGTTTTCAGCAGAGCAAAATGAAAATGGAATGAAGAATATGCTGTTATCCGTTTTTGTGGTGTTGTTTGTCGCTTACTGGGGTTTGGGGCTGATACTCTATTTTATGCAGCCGACATTTCTGTACAGCCCTGTACGTGAAGTTCCATATACGCCGGGGGAATTAGGGCTGGATTTCGAAGATGTGAAATTCAGGACTGCAGATGGTTTGCGGCTCAGCGGCTGGTATATTCCTGCTGAAGATTCTGAACCGACGATTTTGTTCTGCCACGGCAACGGCGGAAATATGATGCATCGTTTAGACAGTATAAATCTGTTTTATAATCTGGGATTAAACTGCTTTATTTTCGATTATCGCGGCTACGGAAACAGTGAGGGCAAACCCAGTGAAGAAGGGACGTATATGGATGCGGCGGCGGCGTACAAATGGCTAACCGAGGAAAAGAAAGTACCACCGGATAATATTATCATTTTTGGCAGGTCTTTAGGCGGCAGTATCGCTGCGCAACTGGCCGGAAAAGTGCAGGTGAGGGGCTTGGTTATTGAAAGCACTTTTACATCTTATGTTGACATTGGCAAGAAATTTTACCCTTATATGCCGGTGCGATGGTCTGCGAGATTCAGTTATAAGACGATTGATTACGTTAAGGATGTCAAAAGTCCGGTGATGGTAATTCACAGCCGGGCTGATGAAGTAGTGCCGTTTGAGTTTGGTCTGGAGATTTACGAAACGGCGAATGAGCCGAAAGAATTTGTCGAGATTTTCGGCAGTCATAACGATGGCTTTTTGGTATCCGGCGAGACCTACAAGAATGCCTGGACGAAATGGCTGAAATTTCTGGAAGAGTACAAAAACCAGGACGACCGTCAATTGGCATCGTAATCTGTTATATGTTGTATGTCGTGTAAAGTCGCCATACCGGCAACAGCTAAACTCTGGAACGTTCCATTAAAATTTCCTTACCAATCCGATAACTACGGCCTTGATATGGCAGTTGTCTGAATAAATCGGGTCATAATCGTCATTGGCCGGCTGTAATCGAACTTGTCCCTTTTCCCTGTAAAATCTTTTCAGCGTTGCATTTTCGCCATC
>QNBZ01000179.1 GCA_003644295.1 Planctomycetota bacterium | reverse complement strand
CGCATCCCATCTTCGCCCGTTCCTCAATCACAAAATCCTCAGAATGGTTACTACTATTCTTGCGGTTTTGCTCAATCAGAACGGCCAAATATGACCTAAATATGTGGGGCAGAGATTATGGATAGAGAGAAAATCATTTATTCCCTAAATATTGAGGATGTCCAAAATGTAGCTGATCAGGAACTGGCAAGAGAACTTACAGAGGATGAATTTAAAATAATTGAAAGTAAGCTTGGTGATTATATTGATTGGTATGGCTCAATAGCCGCAGCTATCGATGATATACTAAGATAGAATAAAAGAAATATGCCTGAATACAACCTTCATAAACTGCTCAAAGAAGAACTCAAAAACGGATCCAGCGATCTTGTTACCAGGCCGTCTGGGCAGATGATAAGGGATCGGATAGAGAGGGATATTGTCAAAGAGGAGGATGGGGCTGTCATAGCGCTTGATTTTTCAAAGATAGGGGTGATTGATTATTCATGTGCTGATGAGATAGTTGCAAAGCTTATATCAAGGCTTTTGGGCGGTGAATACGGGGACAGGTATATTGTTTTAACCGGACTCAATGATAACCAGGAAGAAAATATAGAGGTAGCCCTTGAGAGAAAGGGTCTCGCTGCTATGGCAGCTAAAAAGGACGGAAATAAAATTCTTTTAGGCAGCCTTAATAACTACTTAAAAGAAACATTGAGTTTAATACTGAATAGAGAAAGGACCACCGCCAAAGAGCTCTCCGAGGCCATGGATCTTGAGGCCAATACAAGCGGCACCAGGCTTTTGAATCTCCATAAGAAACATCTTGTAAAAAGGACTGAAGAAATAATGGCTGGCGGGAGGGTCTGGGTTTATGAATGTATTTGATGAAATATTGTTGAAAGACTGGATAAGTTAGCCTACCCCCCCCTGTTAACCCAAGTTTAACCCCATTCTGAACACAACTACAATGATATCGGGGGGTTGAAGCTGAGTGGCCAAATTTATGGTCACTACATTTGTTTATATCTCAACCTTTGTACGCTTCAGGGGAACACTGGTAATCCCCATTGCACTATATACCTCCACCTGCCGGGGAGTCGGAATACTGCAATAACGAAGATGAACCATTTTACCATCCGCTGTGGGAAGATGTGTGCTGAGCGCCATATGCGTCTGAAGCAGAGTACGAACAGTGGTCCACCGATGATTGATACCGGCCTTGCGCAGGTTCTGCCGGATATAGTTTAACAGGTGATACGCAAGAATGGAGATAAAAAGGTGTCCCTCTATACGGTCTGCCTTTCTATGATGGTTGGGCCGAAGCCCCAGTTCACCCTTTAAACAGCGAAAGGCATCCTCCACCAATGTAAGCATAATATAGAGAGACCATATCTCGTTTTTTGAAAGATCCATCCTGTCAGTACGTATAAAGTAACTGCCGTCATAGGGTTTGCCTAATTGCGATTGATTAAAATGCCACGTTATTTTGACAGCCTTGCCCTTATGCTCTTTTACATCAATAGAGAATCCCTTTGAAACTCTGCTGTAGCGTTGTCTCAACCGGCCTATTCGCTCCAGAACCTTCGGATATGACTTCAGACGTCTCTTTATATTAAGCCCCTCGCTGAGATACTCAATCTCCTGCTCTAAGGCATCTCGCGCCTTGTTTACAATAGCCTGTTCCTTTTTCATCTTGCCGTCACTGATACAATGGAGAAACGTTTCATTTCCGATATGCATCTCCTTGACCTTGATTCCTTCTTTTATCTGTTCGAATGAGCCATCTTCCATATGTTCCGGCTTACTGCGGGAAACAACGATATAGGAAAAGCCGTTTTCTCTTACCAGATTAAGGTTATCTTCCGAAGCAATCCCGGCATCCATTACGATCGTCGGTTTTGCAACAAGAAGGGGTGGTGTTTCCCTTGATACCTGTGAATGGATATCGTTGATCATGTCGACAAGGGTCAAAGGTTCACCTGCGTTACCGTCAAAGATACGGGAACACTTGATAAAACCGCGCTCGTCAAGCACAACTCCAAGGGTAACAAGCGGACGGTCGCTTCGTTTCTGCTTTGATCTTCCCCGCTTTGCTTTTTTATATCCCGCCGCGCTTCCGCTGAAGTACGTATTGGTCAGATCATACAGTACGATGGTCTCACCAAGGGAAAAGAGCTCCCTGCTGCGCATACGGAGGAAACGTTCAATGGTTTCCTTGTGTTTGAATAACAGGTCTGAGTTATGGTAGAGCATGTTGTGTCCGATAGATGAGAAGTCGGTTCCGAGCAGTTCGTCCAGCGCGCTTTGTTCTTTTGCGTATCTCCTGAGTTCTCTTTCACTGCCGGGATGCACCAGACGGCCAACAATCTGGAGTGTGGCAAGATTCGATTCATCGTCGGTAAATCCCAATTGCCGGAACAGATCGAAGAACCCCAGGGCCTTCATGGCTTCGAGACCGGCATGCTCGGAGCCAATGGACTTGCCGTCGGATGAAGAGACGGCATTGATGTCTACATTCCTGAAATCCTGTTCATTTTCAAGGACGTGAGCTTCCTTTTTCTCGCTTCGCTGCTTTCTTAAAATTTGTTTTGTGTAGTGTCTTGCAAGTGTTTCAATCCTGGCAGATATCGGCACAGTTGAACTTTTATAGCCACGCAGGAGATCTTCTATACGATTTGCCAGTTCTTTCCAGTTCTCTTTTGGAAGATCAAGTTGTCCCAGATTGATAACGGCTTTCTGCCTGGGACCTCTGGGAGTACGTACAGACTCTATTAATCTGTGTGATATGAACACCTTGGGTGAGTTTGGGTTTTTCTTTTGTATTTCTCGAATATACATGAAAACTACTATATCACACAAAATCTATATGTCAAGTATTAATATTATACTATGGGGCACTACATTCGGTTCTCAAAGAGCTGTATGTAATATTATCAATAGGTTACGCATGTACGACTGCTAAAAATGCCCTTATTTTGTTGCTTTTTACGAAAATGGGGTTAAACTTGGGTTAAGAAACAAAATTCTTGTCATCCCGCATAGCTTAAGAGCTTTGCAAAACAAGATACTGCAAAGCTCTCGCTTGTCATTCCCAACCAGATCGGGAATCCAGGGATTGCGGGTAGTTACACTGATCATTGTAGTCACATATTCTATATCAGGACTTTTTACAAGACTGATCTTTTTTTAAAGCTTGAATAATCTCATCAAACACCACTTCCACCTCAGCATCAGGAACTCGACAGGATCCAGCCCCATCATGCCCTCCTCCTCCATAATGCGACAAAAGTTTCCCCACATTAACCGCGGATGTATTATTGAAAATATTTTTCCCAACTGAAATTCCTGTCCGGCCCTGTCGATGCACATCTTTAAAAACATTTACTGAAACATTTGCACCAGGAAAAAGAGAATAGACCAGAAAACGATTTTCTTTGCCCTTAAAACCGCCTTCCCGAAAATCACTAATAACAACATTTTTTTCCTGACGAGAATTTTTTAATAACATGGTTCGATAAGCTGTAAAATCATCTAAAACCTGTTGGCAACGCCTCGCTACTTCCGGATCTTTCATAACCAAAGAGAAAGGTTTGTCTCGGAGGAGAGAGATAAGCTTAATCCAGTAGGGTTCATCAACCCGGTTCTTTGGATCGATAGTAAAAGAAAGCAAAACATATCCTTTTGGATGAAGAACATCCGAGACCTTCAAGTCCGCAGAATCAATCTTATCAGTTTCGGTTACCAAAGTTTCATATTTTTTTAAGGAATCGTTAAGATAATATTCAAAAACTACCCGGGCGGCACTGGGGGCTATATCAAACTTACCTCGAAAAGAGACTGAAACCTGGTTGGTTATATGATGGTCAAACCAGAGACAACAATTGGGATGATAGGGGAGATTGGCAATAGCATCCTCAGGACCAACTTCCACCTCCTTATCCTGCATGGATTTTGGCTCCACAAAGAGGATCTGATCAACAGACTCCTCGAAAGTAATAAGAACCCCACAAACAATACCATCAAAATCCGCTCTGGTAATCAGTCGCATAAAAAAGTTGTAAGTTAAAAGTTAAAACCATTCCGATCCCTGGTCCCTGACACCCTGTCTACCGTCTCACCTTTCACGTTTAACATCTCACGTCTAACGTCTACCGTCTCACCTTTCACGTTTAACATCTCACGTCTAACGTCT
>QNBZ01000178.1 GCA_003644295.1 Planctomycetota bacterium | reverse complement strand
TCAATAACCACTTTTGTCTGCAACCCGACCGCTCCGCTGACTTTATCCATATAATCGGGATTTAGAATCGCAAGGTTGGAAAGTCCTTCGAAGGCATTTTTAGCGTTTTGGGCTGTCTTCTTGATGACCCCTGCAATTGGCCCTTCCAGTCCTCTGGGCTTATATTCAAATTTCGATGGTTTTTGAAAGTTTATTATTCCTTCAGCGCAGCGCTGCCAATCACCGGCTTTCAGAAATTCGATACATTTTGAAACTGGTTTGACAAAAGTATCTTCCCATTTTGCTGCCCAATTGCCGCCGGTATTTTCATTTTCGTATAGTTTTTGGGCGTACCGAATCTGGTCGAGTATATTCCGCAATTTTTCTGCGACAATCTGCTTTTGCCTTTGGCCGAGGTCGGTCGTGAACGGATTGGCGGCTTCGGCAAGCAGACTCGCACGCTCACACCAGTCATTTCGGGAAATTACCCCGTCTAAAAAATTACTTAACTGTATTATCTTCGCCAGAAAGCCGTCATTTGTGCGAAGGTCCCGCCGGCGAAGAAGCTGCTCAAGCCCGCTCGCCAAATGGCTTTGTCCCCACGCCCAGTCGATGGTTTTTTCGAGTACTTCCGTCTTCAGCAAGCTTTGCTCATCACTGTCGATTATTCCGAAAGTCGGGTCAAGTTCGAGTTCATAAAAATGCTCGGTGATGAGCCGTTTGCAAAAGGAATGTATCGTACTGATGTCGGCGCCGCCGAGCAGCACAAGCTGATGGCGAAGATGCTGCCGAAGTTCGGAGCTACCGCTTTTCAGGAACGCTGTTCTTAACTGCTCGGCGATTCGTGAACGCATCTGCTCGGCTGCGGCGTCGGTAAAAGTCAGTACGAGTATATTCCGGACGTCGGGGCATATAGATTTGTCGGAGACAATATCGACGCACCGGCCGGACAGAACTGCCGTCTTTCCGGTGCCGGCTGATGCGGTTACTAAAACATCACTGCCGCGCCGGCTAATCGCACGTCTCTGCTGCTCGGTCCATTTAATTGTTCTCTCATCCATTTTAATTTGAAGTGCCTAAAGTTTGAATATAAGCCCCCAACTTTATGTTGGGGGTTTTAACCCCCAGGATAAACCTGGGGGCTTTCGCCACGTTTAGAATAAATTAGTCACTTTTACTTCCTTTGCTTCTATCCTTTTAAGAACCTCCGTCTTGCCAACCGGAACCAAAGAATTATAGTCATTTATCTGCCAGTCGAATCGACATAGTGATTTGTATTTGCAATACGTACAAGGCCGCTCCTTCCCAAGCTTATATGGTTTAATATCGATTTTGCCGGACAAAATCTGTTCGGCTAATTGAATTATTTTTCGCTCGGTAAATTCAAGAACCTTTTCGAAATCGCCCGGCCTCAACGCGCCGCTTTTGCCATAATCACCATACTGTTTATTTTTAGAGGTGATACGAAAATTATAGAATTTGCTCCAGCCAGCTGTTGTCTTTTCATCAAGCTGTTGCACAAACTCTCCGTTAAATATCCCGTTTGCTTTATAACCAAAACTGTCGGCTTTCTTTGGCAGCTCATCAAGCTCGCTCTTCTTGGGGCTTACCTCAATCGGCATATAAAACGCCCCCGCAACATCTTGTATCTCGTCGGCTCTGCCCCTCTGCCTGATGGCCGACATATAAATCGGCAGTTGCATATCCAGCCCATAGTAGAACTTCGACCAGCTAAAAGACGCTTTGTCTTTACTTTTCTTATAATCGAAAACAATCGCAATTTTCTCACCATTAATCTCAGCAATATCGAGCCGGTCGATTTTGCCGCGCAGAATAAGCGAATGATTATCCGAAAGCATAAGTTCATATTTACCGAGTTGGCCGTACTCTTCGTCAAACTTGATTTCCGACCAAATCGGCCTGAACCGCCCTGCACGCACCATTTGCGCAATCGCAAGAACACAATCTTCAAGCACTTCGCCGGCGGAGTGAATGATGAACTTGTTGTGTTCACTGTGCCGAGAAAAATTCGATATGAAGGTATCCGTTTGAACGATTTTCGCCTCCTGTTCGGTCAGCAGCTCTAACAACTCTTTATCATCAATTGTCGCAAAATCTTTATTCTCGGCGTTGAGCTGCTTCAACAATGAATCCAGAACGGAATGGTAAAACCTGCCTATGTCCAGCGGTTCCAGCTTGGATTCTTTGCGTTCTTGAAGCTCCAGTATATGTTCGGCAAAGTACTTATACGGACACGCCGCAAAGTCCCCCAGTTTTGTCGCCGAGCTTTTTATCTGCCGGCCAAAAAGCTTTCCTGCAATCTCCTTATCCAGATGCGCCAGATTCTCATAATTTATTGCAGAGCGAACCATTGCCCCAATCTCTCCAAGCTGCTCATCGGCACAAATATCATCTAACAATTCACCAAGTTCATCGTTCGTCCCTTTGTCCCTTTGTCCCTTTGCCCCTTTGCCCCTTTGCCACTCTGCCCCCAATCGGCTACATAGCAAATCGGCAAGTTCGGCTTCGTTATAAATCCTCTCCGGCAATTCATCGCTCTGCTCGGCTGCGATTGATTCTTCATTCAGATTATCGAACAGCGATTCGAGATTGTCTATGAATTGTGAGCGTACCTCGGCGCTGCCCTTTTCGTTGGCCAAGGGATATGTTATGCACATAAATTCAGACGCCCGCGTAAATGCAATGTAAGTTAGATATTGACGTTCAGCCAGCGTTTGGCTTGTCGTCGCAGCTAATGCAAAATCCGCCGACTCGGCGGCGCAGCGGTCGTCATCAGTTAATATGCCGCTGTAATTGACCGGTACGGGAAACTGCTTTTGCGTAGCCCCAATGAGAAAGACCGCTTTCAAATCAGGATGCCGACTGCGCTCAATGGAGCCGACGAGAACCTGGTCCAAAGTCGGCGGAATAAAAGCCAGCATCAACTGTGAAAAAGCCGACTTGATAATTGCAGAATAATCCTCAACCGTCAATTCCTGTCCGGCAAAAACCTCGACAAGTTCGCTGAACATATCTACGAACTTATCATAAAACTGCCGATGCTCGTCAATAGTTGTGTAATCTTCACGCTCGCCGGCCTGTTCAATCCAGTTTTCAAGTGTTTCAGGAACTTCGAGCTTATCGAGAAAATCAAAAATAATCCGTCTGAACTCGTCAGCGTTAATCTTTTTCGCCAAATCATCAGCAGGGCATAGCTGCTCCCGAAGTTTCAGTAACGGCTCACTGACTTTCAGCCGGATTTGATTTATTCTCCGCTCATCAAATTGCTCTTCATCCTGGCCGGCAAATCGCCAATCTTGTCCGCTTGTCCAGTCGCTGCCTCTGACGCCGAATGCCAAGCAGTAATTTTCCAGCATATCAACATCGAACCGTTCTATCGGCACAAGGTCGGTTTTAAGATATGCAAAAACATCGCCGCCTGAGAATCCGCCGGTTATCACATCCAGAGCCGAACAAATAAGCTGAACGACAGGATGCTGGTTCAGGGATTTTCGCTTATCAATAAAAAACGGCAGATTATAGTCGTCAAAATACGCCCTTATGTAGTGTTCGTATCTCTCAATGTCAGATGCGATAACCGCAATATCACGATACCGGTAATCCTTCTCCCTGACCAGTTTTAGTATTTGCCTTGCGACAAATTGCACTTCGCAGCGAGCGTTCGGCGCCGCTGCGATGCGAACCGATTTTCGATTTCCGATTTTCAATCGGCGACCGCTAATTGAAAATATATTTCGCTCGATATGCGCAAGCTCCTTACAGCCGGCGAACCTGACCGGCTCTTCCAGAATTATTGGCTCAACCAGTTTGAGTTTGCATTCGTTGATGAGTTCAACAAGTTCGGTGTATGTCCGTTCGGTCGGTTCGAACAAACCAATCGGGTCGATACTTTCTGCATTTGGTCTTTTCAAGTCGAGATTGGCGGAGTCCAAACAGAGGGCAATTTGCGTTTCGGCGGCCGTCTTCATCAGCTCGGCAAGGAGCGCCAGTTCGCTGGCCGTGAAACTCGCAAAGCCATCGACCCACAGCTTCGCACCCTTGATAAAGTCGGCCTCTGCTACTGCCTTCCGTGCCAGGTTCAGTTGAACATCGGGGTCGAGAAATCTGCCCTCGATGGACTTCAGATACTCGGCAAAAACCAAACCGACATCGGCAAATTTCAGTCCTGCTAACAT
>QNBZ01000177.1 GCA_003644295.1 Planctomycetota bacterium | reverse complement strand
ATGCTGGAGCGATTACACGAAGAAATAAAGCGTAGGACTCGTGTTGCAAGATTATTTCCGAATGAGGCTTCACTGCTGAGATTGGTCAGTGTGATAGAAATGGAAATCAGCGAAGACTGGATTGCCGGAAAAAGGTATTTGGATATGAACGTGGAAATGGAGAACGAAAACGAATCAGCCGATTCAAATGAAAAAAGAATTTACAGAAAAAATGTTGCATGATCCCTGCTTTCACAGGTATGACAAATCATTTAGAAGGTTTAATCCCCTAAAATCAAATGTTATGAGGTAATAGTCAATGTAGTCGGTTGTTATCGCAGCTTCAGATTTTTTTCCACGTTGCTTCAACCCAATTCTGAATTGTCGCCCACGGTACAAATACTCTATGGTCTCGCCATAAATGCCACGATGCCGGACGATACGGTAGTCCATCTTCGACAACCAATCGTACCGCCATTGAGACAACACTGTGTGTATAACGGCTCCTGGGTAGAGCCAAATCGTCCATGTCAGCGTTGAAGTAATAGTTGCATTTTGGACAGCGGTGTGTCGAATAGGTGAGAATAATATCACGTGGTCTGCTGGTAATAGGGTCTCCCATATCATGCAAGGTACGCTTAACGGTTCGAAGCCTGTATGCACTGTGTTCGCAAAGCGGACAGGGACGCCGCTTATAGTTTCTGCTGCGCCGGATAAGTTTTGGTTTTGGTAAATCTTCGACACGTGTAATCCCTTGTGTTTCATCTGCTACATATTCGCCTGGTTTAGCCATCTTGATAACCTCCAATATAGATTTACGTTTCTATATTGGAATATCGGCTTCAAGTGGCCAAAAACATCAAAAAACTCTGTATTGCTGCTACAGTCTCGGTTTTCGTACCATTTTTGATTTCCTTTTTAATTTTCCACAAAACAACCACAACCGTATTACTCGGCAAACCCTCGCCGGTTTTATATACCGCTATAACACAATTGTTACAAAGTAAACCACCTTCTTAGCGGAAAAGTCAAATCATTCCATCTTGCATTTGTCGCTTTATGCCGCCGGCATGTTCGTGTATAATAGCGTCACCATCGCGGGGGATAGGCCAACGCTGGCAAGCGACCCAAGCACCGCGATAGCGCTATACGGCATTGGCGGTATCCTTATGGTACCGCCTGCTTGTAATATGCCGTTGGCCTTAATGCGTTAAATGCCGTGGTCTGGGGCAAAGCCCCAGTTATTCGTTATGATGGAAAATATTCAAAAAGCACTGACTAAATATTGGGGCTACGATAGTTTCCTGCCGTTGCAGAAGCAGGCTATGGAATGCATTAGCCGAGGCACAGATTCGATTGTCGTTCTGCCAACCGGCGGTGGCAAATCGCTTTGTTTTCAGGCACCGGCTGTTACTATGCAGGGACTTGCTGTTGTGGTATCGCCTCTTATATCTTTGATGAAGGATCAGGTTGACACATTAACCGAATGTGGCGTTTCTGCAATGCGGATTGACAGTTCCATGTCCGCGAGTGAGCGGGATAGTGTCATTGCCCGAATCAATGAGCAGTCACTGAAACTGCTGTACCTGTCTCCTGAGCGGCTTTTATCTGATGGCTTCGTTGATTTCCTTAAAAAAACGAAGCTGTCCTTTATCGCTATTGATGAAGCTCACTGTGTAAGTATGTGGGGCCATGACTTTAGGCCTGAGTACCGTCAATTAGGGTCATTAAGGCAGATTTTCCCTGACGTTACCATCGCCGCTTATACAGCCACCGCTACCGAGCAGGTTCGCAGCGATATTGCCCAGCAGTTGCGACTCAAAAACCCCCAAATGCTAATCGGCTCATTCGACAGGCCAAATCTGGTCTATAAAGTTCGGCCACGAAAATCGATAGTAAAACAGGTCTGTGCCGTACTTGACCGCCACAAAGGCGAATCCGGCATTATTTATTGCATCCGACGCAAAGACGTCGATTCCATGTGCTATCAACTGGCAGTTAAAGGCTACAGTGTTGCTCCATACCATGCCGGTATGACCAATGAAGATCGTAAGAATAACCAGGAACAATTCATCAACAAAAAGGTCGATACTATTGTAGCGACAATCGCTTTTGGCATGGGAATTGACAAATCAAATGTTCGTTACGTCATTCACACCGGCATGCCCAAATCTCTTGAGCACTATCAGCAGGAAAGCGGACGAGCTGGTCGAGATGGGCTTGAAGCTGAATGCTGTTTATTCTATTCAGGCAGCGATTATGGCATTTGGAAAAGCCTGATGAGCGATATGCCCGAGGAAGCTCGGAAGATCGCAATGATTAAGCTCAGTGGAATGTATAGCTACTGTACCGGTGGTGTATGTAGACATAAGGCAATTCTTCGGTATTTTGGCCAGGACCTCAACAAAGATAACTGTGGAGCTTGCGACATGTGCCTGGGCGAATTGGATTTCATAGACGATGCGTTAATAACCGCTCAGAAAATTCTATCGTGCATAGCTCGTCTTGACCAGCGATTTGGCGGCAGCTATACCGCCCTGGTACTGACCGGCTCGGAAGATAAGCGAATAATAGAAAACGACCATGACAAGCTAAGTACATACGGCTTACTTAGCGACTACTCGAAACACATCGTGCACGACTGGATTGAGCAACTCATAGGACAGGACTACATCGAAAAAACCGGCGAATACAATGTGCTGAACATAACGGAGAAAGGCTGGCGTGTTCTAAAGGGCAAAGAAACACCTCGGCTGCTGAAACCAGTAGAAAGACCCGTAAAAGTATCCAGGGTTATTACGGATTCATGGGAAGGTGTTAACAAGGGACTATTTGAAGCATTACGAAAATTACGGTCGATTATTGCAAGCAAAAAGAAAATGCCTGCTTACATAGTATTCGGTGATGCAGCGTTAAGAGATATGGCCAGGCGAAGGCCTTCCACGCTTGATGGTTTCCTTGAAGTCAAAGGCGTGGGCGAGGCAAAATGCGAGCAATATGGCGAAGTTGTTCTTGCTGCTATTAAAGATTACTGTCAGGCAAATTCATTGGCGATGGATGTTGAAGTATGATAATTTCATAATAAGGATTTAATGTATGGCCAGACGCAAAACGAAAAGAAAAACACCGAAAGGGCGTAAAGTCAAAAAGATTTCACGTCTGCGAAAGCCCGAAGATATGCCTTTGGAGCAATGGCAGGTTGCTTTACGCAAACAGTTCGCACAAAAACAGAACTTTCGCCTTAAAAATATCGGCGATGAGCCGATTTTCTCTGAATTTATTGTTACAAACCCGGAAACCGGTGGCGAATATCGTGTTGCAATTCGTGGGCAGCGAATCGGGGATAATTACTGTTCGTGCCCGGATTTTGCGGTTAATACGCTTGGAACCTGCAAGCATATCGAGTTTACACTCGCTAAACTTCAGCGAAAACGTGGTGGAAAAAAGGCATTTGCAGAAGGTTTCCAGCCAACTTATTCAGAAATTTATCTACGTTACGGTGCCAAGCGTGAGGTGGTGTTTAGCCCCGGGACTGAATGTCCAAAATCTCTTTTGGAGCTTGCCTCACATTACTTTGATAAGTACGGAATTCTAAAGTCGCAAGGTTATTCTCGATTCGATACGTTTATGAGAAAAACTGGAGCGTTCAAACACGATTTACGTTGTTATGATGATACAATAGAATTTATTGCCCAAGTCAGAGACCGGTATCATCTAAAGAAACGAATTGAAAAAGCCTTTCCAAGCAGTACCAACAGTGCTGCTTTCAGGAAGCTGTTAAAGGTCCAGCTATATCCTTATCAGCGTAAAGGGGCTTTATTTGCAGCAAAAGCGGGGCGAAGCCTGATTGCCGATGATATGGGGCTTGGCAAAACTATTCAGGCAATCGCAGCAGTTGAGATATTAGCTAAAACAGTAGGTCTTGAGCGTGTACTAATTATATCTCCAACTTCGCTAAAGCATCAATGGAAACAGGAGATAGGAAAATTCTCTGAACGCTCAGCTCAAGTCATAGAAGGCTCTCTCGCAAAACGGGACAAGCTTTACAACGATGAATCATTTTATAAGATCATCAATTATGAAGTGGTCCACCGCGACTTTGACCTTATTCGCAACTGGGCACCGGAAATGATTATCCTTGATGAAGCCCAGCGAATCAAAAACTGGAAAACACGAAGAGCGCAAAGCGTAAAAAAGCTTGACT
>QNBZ01000176.1 GCA_003644295.1 Planctomycetota bacterium | reverse complement strand
TGATTTCCGTTAGTTTTGGGTATTTTTTACCCTGTTTCTTAAAACCCCTGCGCGTTTGGTCGAACAAAAACCTCGTTTTTCCCCCAATAATCAATAATCAGTAATCAATAATCAGTAATCAATTTACAGGTCTTTTGAAAACCTGTATTTTAAAAAATCCCCATCCAAAACTACCTGCGCAAATGATTGTTCCAGTCAAGCTTCCGCTGCGCTCCAATACTGATAAATGATGATTGATTATTGCATTTGTTTCTGGGGAATCTGTGGTTGAGTTATGCTGAAAGCGAATCTTTTATCCGTATCGGGCTGTGTTCAATACTCATCAAGCCGTCAATGGACAAGTCCGTGTCTCTGTCAGTATTTATGATAAATACCGCTCAATATCCATTGCACCGTGAAAGACACCCAAAATATCAATATTGCCATCAGGTTTTATGAGGTATGCAATTTTGTAATGACCGTATAGCAAAATGCGAACATGCTGATCTTGTACTTGTTGATATCTATAACCTATCTCAGAAAATTCACGCAGTAACTGTACTCTCTCGCCAATGGCATCGACTATTCCCTTTGCCGCCTGAGGATTTTCCTGAGCAATGTAATGATAGATTTCCCGCAGCCATTGTTGGGCTTCAGCCGTCCAATTTATTTCTGCCATGATTGAATCTTTTTCTTCATTTCATCGTTGGTGATTGTGCGGTTTGCCTGTGAGTCAGCCAACCCCCGCCTTACCATTCGTGCAAAGGCCAATTCACGAAGAATTTCGTCATAAGAACTATCATCCGGCTGGTTTTTGATAATCTCATACAATTGTTCTTTTATTGAAAACATACTTTTACCTCCTATGGCAGCACTACAAGGTATATAATACCTGAAACCACCATTCTTGTCAAACCCAAAATCCGGCCTTAATCGGCTACAATGTTTTCCAGTTTGGTAACAAATGGCGGCAAATCAGGATGTGCCTGGCGAAATCCCTCCGAGATACCCCTGGCAGCTTCTCCTGTAATTTCGAGCAGCCGAACCAACGACAGGTTCAACTTGCGATGTTGAATTTTGAAGATGAAAAACTATGCGCTAAACACTAATAAATATATCATATACGCAACATATCCACAAAGCAGCAGCGCACCATTGATTCTACTAATGCGTCGGCCAATCAAAGCCATCAGAACAAAGCTGGCACTGACGATAACCATCACCCAGTAATCAATCTCCGCCAGCCGTTGTCCCAGCGAAAATGGACGAATCGTCCCCGCGGTGCCGGTAACAAGCAGGGTATTGAAGATATTAGAGCCAACCAGAATGCCGATAGAAATATCGTGATGTTTTTTAACAGTAGCTACCAGGCAGGTTACCAGTTCCGGCAGAGAAGTCCCGACTGCGATAATGGTCAGGCCAATAACGGCTTCGCTCAAGCCGATTTGCTTACCAATAAATACTGCTCCCCGCACAGTCATATCCGCCCCCAGTGCCAACCCAGCCAATCCGATTATGACAAAGCACAAGGGAGCAAAGAAGAAAGCATCTTTATTTTTTTGCTCCTTTGTTCCTTTGTTCCTTTGTTCCTCTGTGCCTGATATTTTATCTTTTTGTGCCGTGTACACCGTCAGCATTATCAGTCCTGCGAACACTGCCAGCAATGCGAAACCTTCCGGACGGGACAGGTACAAATTGTGCAGAATTGGCCAGAGCAGAAGCGCTACCAGTACCATTATTGGCATTTCACGGCGAAGCGTTCGTAACTGAATTCCGATTGGACGAATGATGGCACACAGGCCGCCGACAAGGGCCAGATTGGCGATGTTTGAGCCGTAAACGTCGCCGATAGCGATGTCTCCAATACCCCGGACTGCGGCGGCGATACCAGCAGCCATCTCGGGCGCCGAAGTCCCCATAGCTACCACCGTCAGGCCGATGACAAGTGGACTGACGCCGAGTCGTTTGGCTAATCTAACGGCACCACCCACCAGCAGGTCAGCCGATTTCCACAGTATTGCCAAGCCCCCAAACAGAAGCACAATAGCCCAGACTATGTTCATTTTCAGTTTTTAGCTTTCGGTGTGAACGTTAGATTTTCCCGACAACAAGGCAGGCGTTATGGCCGCCGAAGCCGAGAGAATTGCTCATTGCAATATCGACTTTTCTCTCCTGGGCTTTCAAAGGCACATAGTTCATCTTCAAGTCGCAGCGCTCGTCCGGATTTTCCAGATTGATAGTAGGTGGGATGAGCGATTCGTTAATCGCTTTGCAGCATATCAAAAGCTCAACAGCGCCGCTTGCCCCGAGCAGATGTCCGAGGCAGCTTTTCGTTGAGCTGACGGGCACATTGTATGCGTGGTCGCCGAAAACAGTTTTTATAGCAACGCTTTCGGATATGTCATTTAGCTCGGTGCCTGTTCCGTGAGCGTTGATATAGTCAACCTCTTCACTGTCTACACCTCCATCTATTAGCGCCAGTTCCATTGCTTTTGCCGCACCGGCGCCGTCCGGCAGAGGGGCGGTGATGTGGTGGCTATCGTCGGTCGCAGCGTAGCCGAGAAGCTCGGCATATATTTCTGCGCTACGTTTTTTGGCATGTTCGTATTCTTCTAAAATAAGGATACCTGCGCCTTCGGAAAGCACAAAACCGTCTCTATCCTTATCGAACGGCCTCGAAGCCGCCGCCGGGTCGTCATTACGAGTGCTCAGCGACCTGGCGGCGCAGAATGAAGCCAATCCTATCGGCGTAAGAGCGGCTTCAGTACCGCCGGTTATTATAATGTCGCTTCTGCCGGAAAGTACGTTGTAAAAAGATTCACCAATAGCGTGACTGCCGGATGCACAGGCGCTGGTAACACATATATTGGGGCCCTGCAGCCCGTAATAAATGGCGATATTGCCGCTGGCGGCATTGCTCATAAGACGGGGGACACAAAATGGAGAAACTCTTTTTGGGCCGCCATTTAAGAGCCGGATGTGCTGGTCTTCAATCTCCTTGATACCGCCTATGCCTGTCCCTACAATAACGCCGATACGAGAAACGTCCTCCTTCGAGAAATCAAGCCCACTGTCATCGACCGCCTGCATTGCCGCAGCCACTGCAAGCTGAGTGAAGCGGTCCATCCGCTTGCTCTCACGCCGGTCGATGTACTTTGTTGTGTCGAAAGTCCTTATCTCTCCGCCGAACTTGACCGGGTATGCACTGGTATCAAATGACTCTATCGTGGAGACACCACTTTTGCCTTCGCACAGCGCACCAAAAAGCCGCTCAGCAGATTCGGCCAAGGCAGTAATACATCCTAAGCCCGTAATAACAACTCGCCGTTTGTGCTTGCTCATACTGAACTCGTTTGCTACTGTTGGCCCCTGGAACTTGCGACTTTGATAATGTAATCAATCGCAGCGCCGACTGTCTGGATTTTCTCGGCTTCCTCATCCGGAATACTCATATCAAACTCGTCCTCAAATTCCATAACCAACTCAACCGTATCTAACGAGTCAGCATTCAAATCATTGATAAATGAGGTTTCGCGGGTTATTTCCGATTTATCCGCTCCCATTTGCTCACTTATTATGTCAATTACCTTGTCTTCGATTTCCTGAACATTTACCTCATTAGCACTCACTTGTTTTTTCCTCCAAAATAGGAACTCATTTCGTAATCCCACGGTGTGCTTAGCACATCCGCTACAACTATCTATTGATAATTGGCAGGTATATTACCCATTAAAGCGATTGTCCACAAATATTTTTTTTATTTTTTTGGCCGGGCCGAATGAATTGACAATCCACGGCAACAGAGAATGTCAACAGGTAAAACAGCTTATTTTCGAGCAGGCAGCGGAACAATTTGCCAAAATTGGTAATTATTGACACCTGTGTTGTTAAAGGAACAAATCGAACACACTGTAGAACAATTGATTGCACAGCGGATTTATGCCCTGGCCTTGGGATATGAAGACCTCGACTACCGTGTCGAACTGCATAATGAGCCGCTTCTTGCGGCCGTGTCATGGTATTATCCGCGGTGATTTGGCGAAAAATAAACGCCTTAAAAAGAGAAATCGCAGAAGAGCTGGAACAGACCAAGGTATAATACTGCCCAAAAAATGTGCGTGTGATTAAGATGGCCCTTCCAAGCCCACTCCTTAGGCCACTCGGACACCTCTCCAAATTGGTAATTGGTTATATTATCGCTCTTTGAAAAATTAAAT
>QNBZ01000175.1 GCA_003644295.1 Planctomycetota bacterium | reverse complement strand
TATTCACGATGTTAACCCTTGATTACATAGATGTTCTTCAAAGAAACGGGGTTCAACCCCCATTCACTGTAAAAGGAGTAAAAGAAGCTGTTAAACACTCTATTACCTTAGATTATAATGAAGTCTCAGATGTAGGACCTGATGTTAGATTAACTTTTCAACCAGCTGGCCATTTGCTTGGATCTGCACTCATTCATCTACACGTAGGCCAAGGATTGCATAACATTGTGTATGCTTGTGATTTAAAGTATGGAAGGACAAGATTGTTTGACCCTGCATTCACAAATTTTCAAAGGATAGAAACTCTTATCATTGAATCAACTTATGGTGGATCAGAAGATGTTATGCCACCCAGGCAGAACACAGAAGGTGAATTGATGGATATAGTTAATAAAACAATGGAAAGAAATGGAATTTGTATTATTCCATCGTTTGCAGTTGGTCGTGGTCAAGAAGTTATGTCTATTCTATCTGAAAATGGTTTTGAATATCCTGTTTTTATCGATGGTATGATTTGGGATGCTACTGCCATACATACAGCCTACCCAGAATACTTATCGAAAAGAATGGAGAGGAAGATATTCCAAGGAGAGAACCCATTCACGAATGATATTTTTAAGAGAATAACCACAACACAAGAAAGAGAAAAGGCATGGGATGAAAAACCGTGTGTTATCATCTCAACATCTGGTAGTTTGATTGGTGGACCTGTGATGGAACATTTAAAAGCTCTTGGTGAAGATCCGAAGAACAGTCTAATATTCGTTAGTTATCAGTTTGAGGGAAGCTTGGGTAGAAGAATCCAGAAAGGATGGAGAGAGATTCCAGTCGTTAATAATGGAAAAACGAGTATGATGAAACTAGAAGCAGAAGTTAAAACAATAGAAGGACTTTCAGCACACTCAGACAGGAATCAACTTATTAACTATGTAGGTAGATTAAAATCAAGACCAGAAAGGATTTTGGTTTGTCATGGGGATAACACAAAACCTGTTAATCTTGCAAGGAGTCTTTACAAATTATTCAAGATAGAATCAACAGCACCGAAAAATCTAGAGACGATAAGGTTGAGGTGATTTAATATGGATAACCTAGTCCTAGAGTAAAAGTATAGTTATAATATGTATTACTGATATTCACGACATCAACCATGGACTCTTTATGTCCCTCAGTAAAATATGGAACCCTATAATCAGTTAAGTTTATCTCCTCTGGCCCATCAACTTCCTTCCACCATATCAAAACACCTTCAGTCATCTCTGGATAAAATATGTTGTTCATGAAATTATCAAAGCTCACATTATTAGTTGCAAACTCATAGGTTTTGTTGAGTCTATCTATCGTGTTTAATGTATCCCTTACCTTCACACTTAACAGAACAGAATCCCATTCAGTCTTAACAGAGTACTGTGGGAAAAAATGTAGGAATGCTAGTATCAATATTACTCCAGTCAACATCACTTCCAATATCGTTACTATTCCTTTCAAACTCACCACACCTTCACGATAACTTCAGCTAATTTTATATCCCCACTATCATTGTAAGCAGTTATTCTGGTAACTTTTGATTCTATTCCTGTTCTTCGAATTCTACCAGGACGAGGCATACAGACAAATAATTCTGTTCTTTGCCCATTCGTTTGATCTATATCACTGATATTTATCGAAAATTGCCTGTTCAATGCGAATAAGTCCTGTAATTCATCGTATTCTGCGTCAACTGAACAATCAAAAGTATTGTTCAATTTGTCTATCTTTGATTTTGAAATTAAGTTTGGTTTGTTCGTATTTTGATCAGATAATCCTATTCTTTCTATTGGTGGATTAACATCCCAATCATCAGGTTCTCCAGGGTCATTAATAAGCAACTCAGACAATTGATATACTTTTGAACGAACTTCTTCTTTCTCTACTTCTTGCACAAAACTCGGTATGTTCTTAGAGTATAACAAGTAGATGTACACTACGAGTCCTATAAAAACTACAAATGAAATCAGGTATTCCAGGGTTAGTTGTCCTTTCAATTCAGACACCTATTAATCCCACATGCCGTAGTATAAAGAATGCACCAAATGTTATAAAGAATAATATAACACTATGTTTTATCCCAGCTTTTACTGAACCTTCACCAATTTGTCCTGCTATTAATCCACCAGTTATGGCTTGAACAACACTCATACAGAAGAATAGACCAAAATAATAACATGAAACTCTTATCCTCTCAACCCCAAAGAGGGAACATATATTAAAATAAATAGTACATGGAAGACACTCAAGTCCTCCACCGTAAATACAAATAGTACATGGGTTAGCAACCTCAGTACCAATAGGACCACCAGCAAAACCTCCAGACATCGTCTCAAAAATTGGCACCATCAATTTATTTATAGCAACTATTATTCCTATGAAGACGAAAGAGATTACATAAACAGCTATCACATACTGTTTCATTAAACTTGCTCTTTCTTTTTCAGTTTCTTGTATAGTTGATAGAGTATTCGATAAAGAACTCAACGTATCTGGAATCGATCCTCCTGATTTATAGGTTTCTATCATGATTCTGATGATTTTGGTCAAGATTGGACTTTTTTTAAGTCTTTTTTGTGATTGTTCCAGAACTTTTATCACGTTCACATTCCAAGATAATTGATTTGCCATCTTTTTTATTTCTTTTGTTAGAGGACCATAATTGGTTCGACTAACAGAGATTATAGCCTTGTGTAATGGTAAACCTGCTTTTGTTGCTTCTACCAAATCTCTTAGAAAATTAGGATAGTATAGCTCTATTTCTTTCATTCTCCTGTAGTTTACATAACTAAATAATAACTGAGGGACTATTATTATAAGAATAGATAAAAATATTATGTTTCCAATAACTCCTTGAATCCCACTCAATATCCCAAAAAGTAGCAAAACCCAGGATATTAGTATACAAATAATTAAAATTTTTCTCTCTTTTGTTAATTCAATTCTCACTATTAACCTCCTCCAGGTGAAGCAGTTCTAATCAAAACTATGAAAGCAACTGTTATTAAAGGTATGAATAGGAATATTAGGAAAAACTGGATAACTACTATATTTGTTCCTGCTACTCCTCCCAAGCTTGACATGATCGATGTGAGTATCGTGAAAAATATTGCTCCTAAAACTAAAGCAGTTAAATATATCTCGAGATAAACAGATAGGGAATGAGCAAATTCTCTTAGCTTTCTTCTGTAGTTGTTTAAGAAAGTTTTTGTTTTCTCTGATAGAAAAGCTGGGAGGTCTCCACCACTCCTCAGAGTTGATAGTATCGACCAGAATAATTCTCTTAACTCTTTTGATGGTGTTCTTTCTATAGACCTTTCCATGCTTTCATAAACATTTAAACCGAATGCTTTCATGTCGTTAACAATTGCCTTTGCTTCTTTTGAAAGTTCTCCATATTCCTCAAACTCAGAGAAAATCTCAAAGATCTTGTGTGGTGGGAGCCCAGAACTAGCAATAGTTGAGAGATAAATCCCTCCGAAAGGTAATGTTCTATCGATTGCTTTTGCCTTGTCCTTTACTATGAATTTAGGATAATTAAGGAATATCAAGAAAAAAAACGCACATATCGCAATAGATATGGTAATTGACATAAAAATACTGAATAGAATCCCTAATCTTAATAATGAGAAAATAAAAGAAAAAACTGGGAGTTCGACGATGAACAGTAAAAAACAAGTAAGGACAGCTGTTGAAAGATATTCCTCAAGAGTTGTCTTCATCCTACTTTTTTTTAAGTCTTTTTTTAAGTCAAGAAAAAAATGTAGGTATGGATACAGATATCTTCCTAAGTAACGCATAGCTATCTTAGTGTAGAAAGACATCAAACTTCACCGGCAATAGTATCCATGACTCTCTCAGGATAATTATAATAAAGGTTTATGATTTGCGATACATCACGATAATCTGTTATGTTTCGCTCTTGAAGCCAATAAAGAACAACCTACCAACTTTTCAATTCTTCTATGAGCTGTTTTTCTTTTAAACCAGTTCTCTTGATTATTTTTTGTAGAGTTACACTATCTTCTTTTATTATTATTTTATCTCTACTCGCATCCCATTCAAAAATCTTTCTTGTTATCGGTCTTTTCTTTTCTGTATCAAACCCCACAACTTCGTATATACTTTCCACTTTCCTCACGTATTTCCCTCTGTACTTCATTTTAATTAAGAATACTATCAAATCCAGACTCTGCAGTA
>QNBZ01000174.1 GCA_003644295.1 Planctomycetota bacterium | reverse complement strand
GCGGTACACAAGATTTCAATTGACTGATTTTGATACCCAATTCTCGAAGCTTCCGAAGCTTTGTTTTACAATGGGATTTCCAGGATTCTCAGCTTCTTTACGGCGATACTCATAAGAAGTTATCAGCACAGACAATCTAAATTCTTGAGCATTTATTGCGCTGTGGTACTATGCAAAGGTCAATAATAAACTATCGTCTATCCAGCATTAGAATTCCCTTTCTGTCTTTCATAAACTTCCTTTTATGGATTGTAGTTAGGGTTCACAGTCGGTATTTGTGCGCCAACAGCGGTTTGCCAGTTTTCAAGCATGCTCTTTAATTCATCTCTCTTGGCGGTATTGGTTAACGCTAAGTTATTCTGCTCTCCAATATCATCCTTCAGGTTATACAACGCCCAACGTGCATCGCCTTCATTCTCGAAATACTCAATCAGCTTCCAGTCGCCTTTACGAACAGCACTCCATGGTGTAACAAAAGTTGAATGGTAGTGAGGAAAATGCCAATAAATTGCCTCACGTCCTAATTTTCCAGTCTGTTTAAGCAATGGAACAATACTTACGCCGTCGACGTGCTGTTGCGGCATCAAAGGCAGGCCCGCCATTTCCAGCATTGTCGGATAGAAATCAGTGCTTATCACCGGTTCGCTGCATACAGTACCAGGTTTCGTAACCCCAGGCCATTTGATAACCATTGGTTCACGGATGCCACCTTCGAACTCACTTGCTTTGCCGCTTCGAAGAGGAGCGTTGCTTGTTACACTGCTCAAACCACCATTATCCGACATGAAAATCACTACCGTGCGGTCATCTATTCCCAATTCAGTTAATTTATCCATAACAGCCCCTAAGCTTTCATCCACACTTTGTATCATAGCTGCATACGGATGGTTCCGATGTTCTCCGCAATTACATTCGTCCTTCTGACTGTATTTATCGATAAGCTCTTGTTTAGACTGGATAGGCACATGGACAGCATAGTGCGAAAGATAAAGGAAAAATGGTTTATCCTTATTTTTCTCTATAAACTTTACCGAGTCATCAGTGAGCCTATCGGTTATGTATTCACCTTCCTCGCCCTCAGGATAAGGCGGGTTTGTATAATAAGGGTAAAATTTATCTACTATATGGCGTTCAAAGCTGGTGTCGTCAAAACCCTGCAAAGAAGGGTAGTACTTAGGAGTACCTTCCACATGCCATTTACCAAAAGAACCTGATATGTAACCGGCCGGCTTCAACGCCTCTGCAATAGTTACTTCATTCAAACTCATATATTGTGTCCAGTTTGGCGCCAGCAATTTCCGGTCGGTCTGAGCAGGAACACCTATAGCATGTGTCAGGTGCAGCCGAGCTGGATATTTGCCAGTCAGGATGCTCGCCCGCGTTGGGCTGCAGACCGCAGCAGCAGCATAAGCATCGGTAAACAACATACCCTGTTTGGCCAGCTTATCTAAATTCGGCGTCTCATAACATTTGCTTCCATATGTGGAGCTATCTTTCCAGCCAAGGTCATCTACCAGAAAAAAAACAAAATTTGGTTTTTTATTCAAAGATATATTCACGGCCTGATTGGCTAAAATGGTTTCCCCATTTAAGATATTATTTGAAACTACGCTTCCAAATGCCGTAAAAGCAGCAACCCTTTTTATAAAATCTCTTCGGTTCATTTCTTTCCTTTCTATTTCTGTTACAATTCTTTTGCTAAGGCCATAACGAATTCGTAAGCCAAGCTTCGGCTAACACAGAATAATCAATAAAATTAATTCTACCATCCTTTACTAAATCATATATTGAGAAAACCGGCTCAAGCGGCTGATGAAGCTGCCCTGTATTACCCAACGTCAAGTATGCAACTTCCTGCTGCGATAAAGCATAATCATAAATTCTCAGGTCGTCAATTTTGCCTCTATAATGACCCACCCCATCTTCGTTAACGCCAATTTTTGTAATACCCGCAGCTAAACCATCAAGAACCCCAAAAGCGTCCAAATTTTGTGCTGCTATCTCTCCATTATGGTATATACGCATTAGTCCCTGGCCGGCGTGCTTGACAAAAACATAGTGATTCCATTGGCCGCTATGCTCATTAGCATCATCTATTGACCAGTTCAATCGGTCGTAGTCTTCGCCGTCAGGGCCTGTTCTAAACTGCACTTTCGCTAATCTGTCAAGCATAGTGTTTACATCTGCGTTTATCCACATAGAAACCGTTAATTCCTCGTCAACAGCCGCAAAAGCACCGCTTGGTATCGATACGGAAAATGTACCATCAAAATATAAACATCCGCCATCGTAACCGCATGGGTCCCAGGCATCTGCTCCGTTTGCATCTACTGTTGCGTTATAGCTTCCAGTTTCATCATTGGCAATGGTCCCCGAAATTTCATCAAATTTGTAATGTACTAACAATCTATTGTCATTAGGTTCAACCGCAATCACGTTATAATCGCTCATTAGCCAGTCCTGGCCAATAACCGACAAATCCTGGTAATCAATCACGCAATCGTTGTTAAGGTCAAGCCCTGACTGGTATATTGTTAAACATCGAGCCGGGTACAAGATGATATCATCGAAATAAACAGTACCACTACCTCCTGCCTGAGGGTTATCCCTGTCCCCAAAACCGATGGCCAGTTTTTCGATATTGGCAAGGTTGACCTCCTGGTCACCAAATTCTTCGAGGTCGATATCCCAAATTTGCCACGCATCTTCTCTTGCAGCGTTAACATCATCAAGTTTTACCGCACCGTTGGCATCGCCGTCAGACAACAATAAATAAATCTGCTCATTGCCATTGTTCGGCAGGCCCCTGAAGCGAAGCGAAATCGCTTTGCTTACAACACCACCCCAATCCTGAGGAGTTGAAAACGCAAGTTCAGCTTCCGAATACCAAGGGTTAGAGCTGTTATCGTACTCAAATTGCATTGCATTACCAAGAGTGTAAAGCGAAATCGTTGAACCGGTAGCATTGCTGCTCCCGTCAATCCACTTGGCAAGCAGATTGCCTGTGTCATCGTACGATTCAAAATCGTCAACAATATTTTCAGCAACAGTGAAATTCCAAATAGCACCTTTTACAATACCTGTATCTGTGATTTCGTCAACTCTCCAGTAGTAAAGCTGGCCAAAATTAAGACCACATGGGTCGTAACTGTTTGCTTCGGCAAGCTGGTTACCTTTGTACACACTGCTGCCGATAGGTAGAGAATTTGCGCCGTTGTTCACGTCGTCAAAATCTGTGCCGAAATAAACATCGTGCGAGTTTGCATAAGGGCTTGGTTGCCAGTTCAAAACGATATTTGGTTCTACTGAAGTAGCTGTTATTGCGGGCTTAGGCTTTATGGCCATACCCGAACCAACCGAGAATTTCCAAACGTCTCCTCTCCATCGCTCATCGACATGGTTTTCATTTACCTCGTCAATTCGCCAGTAGTAGGTTGTGTTCAATTCGAGAAGGCCTGGGCTATAGGTATTTGCATCCCAATTCTGCGCCCCCCGGTAAACGTCAAGTGGATTATCAACACTTGCATCGCGTACACTTTCAAAAACGCTGCCAAAGTATATCTCATGAGCATTTACTTCCTGAACATAATCTCCAGGTGCCCATATAAGTGTCGGTGTCAAAGTGTGTGCCGTTCCGTTATTGTCCAGATTTGGATTCCATGCTTTTCCAAGGTTGGCGGACGCTGTCACTGTGATTTTCCCAGGATTGATATTAGTGTCAATGTCCACATTGCCTCTGCCGCCGTAAGCTTTGATTCGACAATTAGCGACATATCCCTCGATTTCCCCTACGTCGTCACTATCCAATATCAAAGTTCCACCGGTAATGTCGATAAAACTATCTTCTTTTATTACAAGGTTTGTTGAGCAATTAATGATACCTCCATTTAGATATACATAGCCGGCCAGGGCTGTCGCCCCATACCAATTAGGGAGTCCCAAGGTCCCAGTTGTAAGCGTACCGCCATTGATATTTAGTACGCCTGTGCTGTTTTGCCCATATCCAACCTGTACCCAACTATTGGAACCACCTGAACCGGTAGTTACGGAACCTGAATTCAAATTAAATGTCCCGGTTGTGTTTGTACCGTAGCCTATAATGATATTATCCGTTACTGTCAGGTTTCCACCTGAAACAGATATACTGTTCGTTGGTCCATCCCAGCCGGGGGCAACCGCTATGATACCAGCCACCGCATCGTTTCCGGAAATAATATTAGGTTCAGGTCCGGTCCCACGGATAAAAGCCCAGTCAGAGGACGTTGGCATCAT
>QNBZ01000173.1 GCA_003644295.1 Planctomycetota bacterium | reverse complement strand
GGGGTGGGTTCGCGCAGAAAATGCGAAGAGATGATACTCGATGGCGTTGTCCGTGTGAACCACAAAGTGGTCGATAAGCTGCCGGTCTTCGTTGACCCTGAAAAGGACGTCATAACCGTGAACGGCAGAAAAATCCACGCAGCCCGTAAGGTATATTTTCTTTTGAATAAGCCAAAAGGCGTTGTTTGCACAAATTCGGACCCGCAGGGCCGAAGAAAAGCCATCGATATCGTAAAGGCACGCGAACGCATCTTTTGTGTCGGCCGGCTCGATATTAATACCACCGGCTTAATCATCCTTACCAACGATAGCGAATTGGCAAACAGATTAACGCATCCGAGATACGGAGTGGCTAAAACATACATTGCTGCTGTTAATGGTATGGTTGCCGGCGATATGGTTGAGAAGTTGAAAAAGGGAGTTTGGCTCGCTGAAGGCAAAACCGGCAGGGCAGCAGTAAAAATCTTGAAACGCAGCCATAGAGAATCATTGCTTGAGATAACTATCCGCCAGGGTCTTAACCGCCAGGTTCGCAGAATGCTGTCAAAAGTGGGCCTGCCAGTAAAATCTCTCAAAAGAACAAAAATCGGCAGGATTACCGACAGGGGCATCGGCGTCGGCAAATTCAGGCAGTTGACCAAAACCGAAGTGGCATACCTGAATTCCTGTTTTGTGAAGCGTATCTCGTAAAGCGTATCTCGTATTTTGCTTCACGCTTCACGTGTTTCACAATCGGTGTTAATCCGTGTGATTTTTCTTTGCGTAGGCGGCGATGATTTGCTGCTGGATGTTCGGCGGCACCGGCTCATAATGGCTAAGTGACATCGAGTAGCTGCCGCGTCCTCCGGTAACGCTTTTCAACTGGCTGTTATACTTCGTAACTTCGGCCAACGGAACCTGTGCCTTGATGACAATTATATTGCCGGCTAACATATCCTGGCCCTGCACCCTTCCTCGTTTTGAGGCTAAGTCGCCGGTGATATCGCCCATATTTTCCGATGGCACTGTAACTTCAATATTTACTATCGGCTCAAGCAAAACAGGTTTCGCTTTTTTAATGGCATCTATGAATGCGCCCTTTCCGGCAGCACGAAACGCTACTTCCTTCGAGTCAACCGGATGATGCTTGCCGTCATAAACCGAGACCTTTATGTCCTGCAGCGGAAACCCGGCGACAACGCCATTTTGCATCACGTCGTTGATACCCTTTACAACAGCCGGCTCGAATTGTCCGGGAATCGAAGCGCCGAAAATGTCCCAGCTAAACTGCAACGGCGGCTCACTATTGCGTTCAGCCGGCTCGACACGAAGATAGACCTCGCCGAACTGGCCTGCTCCGCCAGTCTGCTTTTTATGACGATAATGTCCCTCGGCCTTTGCGGTAATTGTCTCACGGTAGGGAATCTTCGGCTCTTTTGTATTGACCGACAGCTTAAAGCGCTTTTCCATTTTTTCCAGCATTATCCGCAGATGCAAATCGCCGAGGCCGCTGATGACCAGCTCTTTTGTCTGCTCGTCTCGCATAACCTTGAAGCAGGGGTCTTCTTCGCATAGCTTGTCGAGCGCTGTGCCGATTTTTTGCTCGTCTCCTCTTGTGGCCGGCTCAAGTGCCAATGAAAACATCGGCTCCGGCACAGCCGGCATATCGAATTTTCCCGCTATTTTGCCATCGTGAATCAGGTCGCTGATTTTCAACTCATCTATCTTGGCTAATGTTATAATGTCGCCGGCTATACCTGCATCAATTTCATTATTTTCACCGCCCTGCGATTTTAAGATGTGGCCTGGCCGAATCCCCTTTTTCTCATCATTCCGCAATAGATTAGTGTCTGATGTAATTGTTCCGCTGAAAATACGAATGGTTGAGTACTTCATATTCGACTTTGGGTCAAAGCCGGTGCGAAATACTAACCCTGCCAGCGGGCCGGCGGGGTCGGCTGTTAGTTGCGTTGACTGAGTACCATCTTTCAGCTCGACTGCGTTTGCTTCGATTGGGGACGGCGTGTACTTTACGATAATATCCAGAAGCTCGCTTATACCGACTTCTTTACGGACATTGGTGAAAACGAGCGGGATAAGTGTTCCGGTTTTCAATGCCTTTACGAATACTGATGCTATTTTTTCAGCGGGGATTTCTTCGCCGCCGAGATAGCTTTCCATAAGCTCATCATCGGCTTCGATAACGCTTTCGATTAGCTCGGTATGGGCTTTGGCCATGTTCATTACGGGCGATTCGCCGGTCTCGTTTCTTATGCAGTCAATAACCGAGGCCTTATCCGCAGCGGGCAAATTAGCACAGCGGCATTGCGAGCCGAAAGTTTCCCGAATATTTTTTATCAATGCTGCAAGGTCAACGTTTTCAGCGTCAATTTTGTTCACGACAATAACTTTCGGCATATTGGCCTTTGCCGCCGATTCAAACAGTTTGCGCGTATTGGTCTCTATACCAGCTGATGCGCTGATGACGATTACTGCCGTCTCGGCAGCAGGGAGCGCCTTGATAGCTGGGCCTATAAAGTCAGGATAGCCCGGCGTATCAATGATATTGATTAATTTTCCGCTGTATTCAGCGTGAACCACAGCCGAGGCAATTGAATGTTGATGTTCTTTTTCCTCATCGTAGTAGTCGCAGATGCTTGTTTTCTCGTCAACACTTCCGAGCCGGTTCGTCGCGCCGGTTTTGTGGAGCATTGCTTCAGCGAGCGATGTTTTACCGCTTCCGCCGTGTCCGAGAAGAACGATGTTACGAATATCGCCAGTTTTAATCACTTTCGAACCTCCGTATCAATTTACTATTACTATTGATAAAAGAATATGCTTTGTTGAAAACTTCTGCTTCGGTCGTTTCGAGCAAAGGACTCGCAGAGTCCGAAGTCGAGAAATCTATTAAAAAACAGATTTCTCCGCTTCGTTCACTTTGCTCACTCCGGTCGAAATGACATGTTTTCAACAGAGCAAAAAGAATACTGAACGTAGAGAATTATCAATTTTGCAAAACTTCAGTAATAATACGGTAATTGTTGTTTAAGGACAAGAAATTTTTTAGAAGGGATGGCTCAATAAGTGCAAAAAAAGCAGGGCAAGTCTTTTGAACCCGCCCGGCCTCTAAATATGATTTTTGGGTTTGGTTATTTAACCTTCACGGGACTGCCGTAAAATCCTGCGATAACACATGATTGCACTCCATCAATTTTTCTAAACTTTATAATTATTTTACATTCCACAAGGTTTCCGTTTTCCAGCTTCAAGATACAGGGCAGCAGTTTTCCAAGCCCACAGTTGTGTTCTACGTAAAGCCCGCCAACCTCGACCAATTCCTCAACAAAATCACCGAAACATTCCTTATACTCAGCATTAAATTCTTCCATAGTATAATTTGCATTTGTACCTGTATCAGGATAGTATTTTTTCATTTGACCAAGATCACTATCAATTACGGCCTGCCAGTATTTAGACGCAATCTCTTCGGCTGCCTGCTGTTTCGTTAAATCCTCATAAACCCATCCGTAGTTTGGATCATTAAGAAGTTTTCCACGGTCATCTGCATTTCGCACACGGACTCCTTCTGGAATTTCGAATTCAAATATCCCAGACGGTAACGGTTCGTCATAGTATATCTCGTGAACATCTTTGATGAAACTTCCCGGTTGATTACTTTTCAGGCAGTACACGCTGGCAGGAAGCTTGCTTTCTGGATTTATAAACAGTTTCCATGCAGTATGGCCCATATCCGCTGTTATAACTATTAATGCTTTATCATTATTGCTCTGTCTGTGGATTGTTACTTTCTCAGGGTATTGTTTTGCGGCAGCCAATAAATTTTCAAACATTCGATAGAAACTAAAATCAAAGTTATAAAGTTTGCCGGTGTTGACAATTACCCTCTGCAATTTTTTGTTATATTGATAGGATTTGTCCGGAGTTGAAATATCCGTCACTTGGTAAGCTGGCCAGTAACTGCGGCAGTACTGCGGATAACCATCTTTGTCAAGTTGCATCCACATCTCAAATTCTGTTCCGTTCCAGTCACGGCAAAACATGTGTACGGTTTTGATAGCCCCCAATGCTTTTACCGTTTGTTCAATACCATAAGCCGGAACGGCTATGTCAATCGAATCGCCGGAGTAATGTAGGCCGATAAGCACCGCAATGATTATCACCGCAGCGGCGGCAAGTTTGGCTATTTTGGTTTCCATAATTGTTCTCCATATAAAGAAGGCCAGGCCGATGTTTGTCTTGTGGGTTAGTTCTCTTGTTTCCTCACTTTCCACAGTT
>QNBZ01000172.1 GCA_003644295.1 Planctomycetota bacterium | reverse complement strand
TTGACAGACAATCAATTATTGTGTCATGCCTGCGAAAGCAGGCATCCAGTACATATATAAACCTATGGATTCCCGCTTTCGCGGGAATGACAGGGCGCAAAAATTAACTCCAATTGGTATTAGGTACTTTTAATCGATGTTCATTGTCATAAGGAACTCTGCGTTGGTTCGGCATTTCGTAAGTCTGTTTTTGAGCAGTTCAACCGCTTCGGTAGGATTCAATTCGCTAAGGACTCTTCGGAGACGATAAACTAATTGAAGTTCTTTCTCGTCGAGCAGCAGTTCTTCTCTTCTAGTTCCACTTCTGCTGATGTCAATAGCCGGCCAGATTCTTCTGTCAACAAGTCGTCTGTCGAGGTGCAGTTCCATATTTCCGGTCGCCTTAAACTCCTCGAAGATAACCTCGTCCATTTTTGAGCCGGTATCAATCAGCGCCGTTGCGAAGATAGTCAGCGAACCGCCGTTCTCAACGTTTCTTGCTGCGCCGAAGAATTTCTTTGGCATTTGCATTGCGCCGGCATCGACGCCGCCGGTCAGGATTTTACCCGAGTGTGGCATCTCTGTATTGTAGGCGCGAGCAAGTCGGGTTATCGAGTCCAGCAGGATGACCACATCTTCGCCGTATTCGACAAGCCGTTTTGCCTTTTCGATTACGACTTCGGCCACCTGACAGTGTCGGGATGCCGGTTCATCGAAGGTGGAACTTATAACCTCGACGTCATCGGCGGTCTTACGTTCCATTTCCGTAACTTCTTCCGGCCTTTCGTCAATCAGCAGCACTATCAGTTTTATTTCGGGATGATTCGTGCTGATGGCGTTTGCTATTTTCTGCAGCAGGATTGTCTTTCCGGTTCGCGGCGGAGCGACTATCAGTCCTCGCTGGCCTTTTCCTACCGGTGTTACCAAATCGATTATTCGCATATTTAGTTCTTCAGGTGTTGTTTCGAGTATGATACGTTGCTCCGGATGCAGCGGTGTCAAATCGCTGAACACCACCTTTTCCGCAAGGTTGTCGGGGTCTTCGAAGTTAATGGCTTCGACGCGCAGCAGGGCAAAATACTTTTCCGAATCTTTCGGCGGCCTGATTTGTCCTGAAACAGTGTTTCCGGTTCGCAGGCCAAAACGCCTGATTTGAGATGGTGAGACATAAATGTCGTCAGGGCTGGACAGATAGTTATAATTTGTGTTTCGCAGAAATCCGTAGCCGTCCGGCAGCACTTCGAGAACACCTTCGCCGTACAGCAGCCCGTTTTGGCGAATACGCTCTTTGAGAATTCTGAAAACCAAATCCTGTTTTTTAAGAGCGGTGTACTCTTTAATGTTCTCTTTCTTGGCAAGGTCGTGCAGTTCTGAAACGGTCAGTTTCTGCAAATCTGTCAGATACAGGTTGCCTTTTTTAATCCGCTCGTATTTGGCGTGCGTGGATTCTTCGTTCGTTCCGTTCTTTGTTTGAACGCTGGAGCCGTTTTCAGCGGCAACTGCGGATTGTTCCCGTGGCGGAGAGGTTTTCTTCGCGTTTTTGTGATTTTTTGCCGTTGTGGCTTTTTCGCTTTTTGTAGTGGCCTTGGCCATAATTACTCCTTTTGTCTTTGCAAAATGTGGTTGGCACCCCTGTGAAACCGGGGGTATGGATTTAGTTAAATAACCTTCCCGCAGGAACTTAGCAGGATTTGAACTTTAAGTAGAAATAAAACTCGATATATCAAAACGGGTATTACTAAATTGAGCAATCCCCAGCAAGCCCCACTTACCCATTATCCATAATATAAGAGAAGATACTCGCGACTTGCCTGGCTAATGCCGAGAAGTCAGAATTGTTATCTATGGTATTATCGGTGATGCTTGCCTTGTTGTCCAGAGAAATCTGAAAATTTTCTCTGATTTTTAGCTGATTTTTATCAAAAATGCCGATTTTTTTGGCTCTATTTACCCTTAATTGTCGTTTGCAGTTGACAAAAATGAGCTTATCGCAGCGTTTATCCCAGCCAATTTCGGCTAATAAGGGCATATCCAGCACAATTGCCTTGACCTGATTTTGCTGATTATATTGCTGTATAAGCTGCTCAACACAGGCCAGGACGGGGGGGTGAACTATGCTGTTCAGCAGCGAAAGTTTATTGCCGTCAGAGAAGACGACATCAGCTAATTTCTTACGGCTTATTTTGCCCGCCGAATCTAAGATACCTTGGCCAAAAGAAGCGACTACCTTTTCTTTGACGGCAGGTTTGTCGAGTAGCTCGTGTGCGATTTTGTCGGCGTCGATGACAGCACAGCCGAGCTTGGCGAACTCGGCTGCAACGGTGCTTTTACCTGAGCCGAGGCCGCCTAAAATTCCGATAATTGGTTTTTTCTCAGGATTGCTCACAGCAGGA
The DNA here is from genome assembly GCA_003644295.1 of Planctomycetota bacterium. Lineage (GTDB taxonomy): Bacteria > Planctomycetota > Phycisphaerae > Sedimentisphaerales > Anaerobacaceae > B140-G9. The sequence goes on along the minus strand of QNBZ01000172.1, from coordinate 1,913 downwards.
AAGTTTAAGTGCTTATACTGAAGTAGTCAAGTTTTAGGTTAGCCCTGCCATCTTGATGACAGGGTTTGCCTTTTCAGCCCCATCGCCGGCATTTATCCGCCGTAGGTGGATGGCAACTCAATACGAATAGTGAAGAATCTATTTTTATCTTTTTTTCTTGCTTTCCATTTGGACAAACGGCAACATAATAAACGACAATTGAATCCACCACAGGCGGCATCCGTGCCTGTTTTTGTTCTTGTAGCTTTGGCGTCTTTTCACAGCCAATTCTCTTTGTTTTTGCCTTGATTATTGCTCATAAAAAAGGTATAGCTGAGTCGACAATTACTCTTGATAATGTGTAACCTTTCTATCTCCTTAATCAGTCATTGCCATATTTGCGCCGATACTTTTCATCAATTCCACATAGCCAGGAAAAGTAACACTCATTGCCTCAGCGGTATTGATGGTGCATTGACCGTCAACAGCTAATCCCGCCAACGACAAGGCCATTACGATTCGATGGTCAGACCAGCCGTGCAGTTCGGTTGGTTTGGGTCTGCCGCCGTGTATTATAAGCCCGTCTGGCAATTCCTCAACATTTATAGCCATTTTCCCCAGCTCTTCAGCCATAGCTCTGATTCGGTCGGTCTCTTTACTTCTGGCCTGTGGTACATTGACCAGCTTGGTTGTACCTTTTGCAAAAGCAGCGGTAACAGCCATAGCGGGAAGTGCGTCGGGGGTACGATTCATATCGATTTCGGCGCCTTTGAGTGTGGCGGCTTTGACTGTTACTGAATCCGGCTCAATGTTAATATCAGCGCCCATACGCTTTAGATACTCGACTACCACTTTGTCCGGCTGGCTGTCGGAAAAATCCAGGCCGAGCAGGGTTACTTCATCTGCGAGCAGTGCAGCGGCGCAGAGAAAGAACGTAGCACTTGAAAAATCGGCGGGAATGGCTGCGTCAAAACCATAATAGCTTTGCCCGCCTCTGATTTTGAACTTGTGCAACTTCTGGTTCTCATATTTTATTTGCTGCTTATCAAGCCAGTCGAGCGTCATTTGCACATAGCCCGGCTCGTTGAGCAACGTAACATCTATTTCAGTATCATTGCCAGCCAGTGGTGTGCATAGGAGCAAGCTGGACAGATATTGGCTGGTTGATGCAGCGATGGTGGTTTTTCCGCCTGCCAGTTTTCCCGTTACCTCGACGGGTGCTTTGCCGTTGTTTTTTATTGCTTTACATCTTGCCCCCAAATCGTTCAGAGCATTCATTAACGGCCCGATTGGACGGCTCTGGATTTGCTCATCGCCGGTGAAGGTTGTGGACTGACCGGCCGGGGCCAGGGCGGCTGAACCCATTGCAATACGCAGAGTTGTGCCGGAATTGCCAACGTCGATAATTTCACGGGAAGATTTGATTACGCCGCTTGTGCCGGCTACCTTCCAGAGCTTCGAGTCGGAAGTATCAATCTTGGCGCCTAACTCTCGATAACAGTTCACAGCACTTTGCGTATCGCTTGAAGTGAGAGGATTATGGATGGCGCTTTGGCCTTTGGCTAAAGAGGCGATCGCAACAGCCCGGATAGTATGAGATTTGGAACCGGGGATGGTTACTGTGCCTTTCAGATGTGATTTTCTTACAATAAGTTTCATAGCAAAATTATTAGCAGAAATGCAGGAAAATTAAAAGAAGTTTTTGGGTGGGATAAGGAACGCTTTTTGGTTAGCCCCGCTAACACTTTGGCGGGGTTATATTTTTGCCGTATAACTGTCTCAAGGATTGTGGGTGAATTTTCAGAATTTTCTTTAACCATCGTCCGACGCTGCGGTACTGAACTTATCTTTATATCACTGACAGCTCGATAGTTGATGCCACTGTGAATATTTCCGCCGAATCGACCACAATGTGGGCAATGCCTCTCAAGTTT
>QNBZ01000171.1 GCA_003644295.1 Planctomycetota bacterium | reverse complement strand
TGAAATTGCGACCTACGATAGCCACTGGTTTGATTTTCTAAAGAAGCAGTTCGATGAGGATGAAGCGTTAAGATACAAGGAGTTGAAACCCTTTAGAGATTTCGTTATGCAAAATTATAAAATTGTCCGAATGTTCGGCCCTCACGTTTTGTTCCAGTTGAAGGATACCACCGCAAATAAGGAACATGGTTCCCGCAAGGCGTGGACCCTGCAATAGTTGTGTCGAAACTAAACCTGCTTATGCTCAATTATGAATTCCCGCCGATTGGCGGCGGGGCCGGAAAGGCGCATCTGTGTCTGCTGAATGAATATGCCGGCAATAATAACCTGACGATAGATGTTTTGACATCGGTGCCGAAGCCGGGTTTTACACGGGAACGGTTCGCCGACAACATCACAGTTTATAAAGTTGGCGTGCATAAAAAGAACCTGCATCACTGGCGTAAGCTCGAGGTGCTCGAATGGCTGTTCAAAGCGGGGTTTTACTATCGCAGAATGTTACGGGAAAATGATTATGATTTGGTTCACGCTTTTTTCGGCTTTCCGACCGGCTGGCTCTGTTTCAGAACCGCAGATAAATTGCCATACATAATTTCGCTTCGCGGCTCGGATGTCCCCGGAATACACGCAAGGTTGAAGCTCGACTACAAAATTCTTGGGCCGGTATTTAAAGCAATCTGGAAAAAAGCGGCGATTTTAGTGGCTTGCAGTGAGGGCTTGAAGAGCCGAGCGTTGCGATTTCTACCTTCTGTCTCGATTGACGTTATCCCAAATGGTGTTGACCTGGACGGATTTAGTCCCGCCGAGGCCGGTAAAAAAAATGATGTCTTAAAGCTTTTGACCGTGGGAAGGTTAAGCGTTACAAAAAGAGTTAAAATGCTGATAGATGCAGTTGAGATACTGAAAAATGATGGCCGCAAAATCCATTTTCAGATAGCCGGTGGCGGTGGACTGGAAACGTCATTAAGGCAACTCGTAACGGACAGGAAGCTAAACGATGTTATCGAAATAATGGGCAGAGTCGGTTCGGAAAAGATGCCTGATTTGTATCGTGATAATGATGTCTTTATCAGTGCAAGTATGCAGGAAGGTATGAGCAATGCGATGCTCGAAGCGATGGCTTCGGGACTGCCGATTATCACTACCCGTTGCGAAGGTGTGCGGGAATTGATAACGGATAATGGAATTGTTCTCGAACAGGCAAAGGCCGAGGAAATCGCAGAGGCAATTAAAAAATTAGCCGATAACCAGCGAAGCTACAAGCTGATGTGTAAGGCAGCCAGAAAGCAGGCGGAAAACTTTAGCTGGAAATCAGTAGCGCATCAATATATGGGGCTTTATGATAAGGTGCTGCATATAGGGACTTGAGATATGAAGATTGCATTTTCAGCACGTGGCTTGAGTATCCCTTCAGGAGGTGTGCATCGATTCATCAAATCGCTGATTCCCGCATTGGCTAAACAGATTGACGACGATGAGTTGTTTGTATTCTACAATGACAAAAAGTTCCTTGGTCTGGCATCGGACTGTTCGGAAATCGTTATCAAGGGCAGTAATAGAATATGCTGGGATTTTGTTCTTCTGCCGAAAATGCTGCGCAAACTGAAAATAGATGCTGCCATTTTTCCAAAAAACGTTGTCCCATTCTTCGCTGGCTGCCGCTGTTATGCGGTCATCCATGACCTGGCCTACTTCGACCGTAGATTGAATGCTTATCCTTTCTTGGATGCCGTATATATGCGAACATTGATTCCTCAATCTGTCCGAAGAGCCGCCGGCGTTTTCGCTGTTAGTGAAAATACCAAAAAAGACATTATTCGCTACACCGGCTGCGACCCACAAAAAATAACGGTTACTTATTTAGCCGCCGACAAAATCTATCGTCCAGTGAACAACTCGGAGCAATTGCAAAACGTCAAACAAAAATACGCCATCCCTCAAAAGTTTATTATGTATGTCGGTTCATTGTCGCCTCGAAAAAACATTAACAGACTTCTTGAAGCATTTTCCATCATCAGGGACAGAATTCCTCACCATCTGGTATTGACCGGCTCGAAGTCATGGAAAGACTCTTCCGTGTACCGCACTATGCGCCGCCTGAATCTCAGCGATAGAATAAAGAAACTGGGCTATGTGGAAAATGAGGATATGCCCGTTCTCTATAATTTAGCTGACGCTTACGTTTATCCGTCTTTATATGAGGGCTTTGGCCTGCCGATTCTCGAAGCGATGCAGTGCGGCTGTCCGGTAGTTGCTTCCAATGCTACCAGCATACCGGAAGTAGCAGGCGACGCCGCCATCTTTGTCAATCCGCTTGATATCGATGCTCTTGCTGATGCAATTTATAATGTCTTAACCGACGACCAATTACGCAGGAAACTTATCTCTTCAGGTTTCAGGCAAGCTGAAAAGTTCTCTTGGGACAGTACTGCCAACATTATGTTGGAAACAATCCGACAAACATTTATGAAGGATTCACCTGCCTTTTTCCGGAGAAGATAATTTACGAAAAAACGAAAGGACGGCAAATGCCACAAGATACGGAAAGAAGTACATTTTACAACCACTTCAGTCGGGATAACCCAACGAAGCTTGGCAATTGGCTGGTAATGGGTTTGGCGAAGCGCATCTTCAAGTTCGCACAGCTAAAACGGGGACACAGAGTGCTTGAAATTGGGCCTGGGCGAGGAGTATTTGCCAACATCTGTATTAGCGAGGGTGTTGATTACTGGGCGATTGAACCGAACGAGCAAATGGCTGAGTCGCTCAAAAAAAGAGGGGCTAACGTTATCTCTGCGATTGTTCCGCCGCTGCCTCGAACGGACAAAACTTTTGATGTAGTGGTTATGATTAACGTTATGGAGCATATGAACAATATGCAGGACGCCTTGCAGTTAAGCAGAGAAGTTAAAGGAGTGTTAAAGCCGAAAGGGAAATTCGTAATCTGTTCTCCGGATTATATGAATTGGCGGCATCATTTTTTTCTGAGTGATTTCAGCCACAATTACATAACCACATGGCGAAGAATACATGGGCTTTTAATAAGTGCCGGCTTTGAAAATGTGGACGGCGGCTATCAAAGCGGCCCTTTCAGAGGCGTAATGTGTTTTTTGCTTTCTGCGCTAACGCCATGGCTGCCTTTTGGTTACCTTACTGTAATACTTCCAAAAAACAAATTATTTCACAAGCTCTACAAGATACAACTGACCTTTTTAAGAAAAATAGTGATTCTCGGAGAAAAACCTGTATAAGCCGAAGAAAATGGGATATGACCGCTCGTAACAAACAATTAGCCAAACTTTTTATAAGAATTCTAATTACAGCCGGCCTGCTGGGACTGGTATTCAGCCGAACTGATTTAGGACAATTCGGGCAAAACATAAAAACTGCCAAATGGGGATTTCTGATAATCATTTGGACGCTGACTGTTATAGCTTTTTGGCTCCGCTCTATCCAAATGCGTTTCATTTTGAAAAGACAGGATTGTGAAATCAATACTATAAAAATATTCGGCGCAAGTGCTGTTACATCTCTTTATGGCTTGATTGTGCCCGGGCTACTCAGCACGGGAGTTAAATGGTATATCCTCAAGCAGCACACTGGCAAGGGTAGTAACGTTTTAAGCTCAATGGTCTATAATCAGGCAACAGACGTAGTTGTCAAGGTGTTGTTAGGACTCGTGGCTGTTATTATAACTAATCCAGGCCAACGATGGCAACTGCCCACAATCTGTGGAATAATAACCATTGGGGTAATTCTTGTTTGTGTGCTGCTGCTGAATAAGCGGACGGGGATGAAGATTAGTGCGGCTCTTTCGTACGCATTAAAACCTCTTCCAAAGATAGTTCGCTCACCTGCCGAGACAATTCTTGAGCAGGTTAAAGTTTTTCAGACCACAGGATACCGCTTTCATCTGCTGATTGCAGGGGTTAGTCTAACTGCCAGTTTGCTCGGCGTAGTGATTTATATCTGTGCAGCCAAAGCCGCTGGGATAAACGTGCCGGCGGCGGCGCTGGTTTGGCAATCATCAGCGGTTTATATCCTTGGCCGACTGCCAATATCAGTGGCAAACCTTGGCGTGAGGGAATTTACACTGATTGAGTTTTTAGCTCTTTACGCTGTTGAGGCGCCGGCGGCGCTTTTGATGTCAATGATACTTTTTTCGACATACCTTGTAATGGCCGCCATCGGAGCGGGCTGCCAAATCACCTGGGCGTTAAGCGGAAGAAGGTCAACTCGCTCCTGAAGGAAACCTGCGGCATAAATCCTCTACTTCGGCTCTCATTTTATCGCT
>QNBZ01000170.1 GCA_003644295.1 Planctomycetota bacterium | reverse complement strand
GAACAGCCCTGTTATGAATGATAATAACATAGAACAGGCCAATATGAACAGTGCAGCCGTTTCTTGCGAGAATAAGAGCTTGTACTCAACGAGCACGGGTTATGCAGTTCGTTCCATTGCTTACATTGACCGGTAGCTCAGAAAAGGATTGGAAGCAAAATAGTCATTGCAGACAAGTCTCGGAGCGGTCCGCAGGTAAGCAATTATTATGATTTATTGGAAAGGAACTGAAATCGTCTTCCAATTGAATGTCGTTCTTGTCTTTTTTTTGTTGAAGATGTACAGTCACAAGGTTGACTTTGGCTATCGTCCGAAGCCACATGGACAGCTTCGACCGCCGTGGCGGCAAACAAATCAGCACCAAGTTCCTGCCAAAGTCCGTCTGCCCGATTGAACAGACCGCCCGAAAGCATTATGCGCATATTGGGCCAAGCGTTCACATCTTTTATCGTGTCTATCAATCGCCGAATGTCAGGCGCCTGCTTCGGAGAGGCACCGTAAATTAAAAGAATATCAGGCGCACATTCGTTTATGAATGCGAGTATATCATCATTGGTGAGGCCGCCGCCGAGAAATTTCACATCCCAGCCATCACTTTCAAACAAATCTGCCATCATTTGGGCGCCGAGTTCCTGCAATTCGTTCGGGGCACAGCATACGACTATTTTTTTACCCCTGCTGGTCCTGCAGGGCAGCTTGTTCTGAAGTTGGTCCACAATCGTGCGGTTAATTCGAGTGGCCAGATGCTCCTGAGTAGAAGTAATTGTATCTGAACGCTGCAATTTTTCGATTTCCACCATAATCGGCCAGATAATGTCCGCATAGACGGAATTGGCTGGTGTGCCAGTGTGGAGGGCTTCTTCGATGACAGTTCGGCATCCTTTTCTGTCCCCTTTTAGCAAGGCACTTAAATATCGTTCAAGAATGTCAGGTGATACCATAATTCTATACTCCACAAAAACTCGCTATATTTCACATATTACTTGTTTTTACATAAAACTTTGTTGCAAGCATCATCTTTGTTAAAATAGGCAATATAAGTATCGGGAAAGGGCGTCAAAAAACTTTAGTTAAAATAGATAACTTATACAAGTTGGGGTGTTTTCTTTCACCTCACTGCAGTCGAATGTAACTTGTTTGCCAGTAAACGGTTGCAGGTAGAACGCCGTATAAGAGGGGATAATACCACTGTTTTTTTACGAAAAAATCGTAAAAAGCTAATCATGCTTTACAACATACATTGTCTCCGATAAAATTGCGGGCAGTCAGCTAATCAGAATTCGTCTGGGACAAACCTGCCTGACGACAATCAGGGCTGGAAAGTGAAATATGCTAAGAAGATACGCAGCTTTTTTCTCTCTGCTTCGTTCAATTACTGACATTGTAATTATCGGATGTTCCTGGATTGCCGTCTATTGTATTCGATTTCAGTCCGGGATATTCAGCATCTCGAAGGGCGTTCCAGATTTTAGAAAACACCTGATTTTAGCTCTGCCGATAATCTGCATCTGCTATTTGGCAGGGTTATGGATGGGATTTTATAAACCCAAACGCGTGCAGAATGGTTTTAAGCAGTTCGTGGATGTATTAAAGGCGTCTTTTCTGAGCGGCTTACTCGTGCTGGCATTTTTTTACTACATCCAGAGTGCGCCTTACTCAAGAAAGCTGTTGATACTTTTCATAGTCATACTATTTGCAGGGCTGTGCTTTTCACATCTGTTTGTAACGGGTCTTTTGCGTCTGCTGCGCAAGAAAGGATATAACCTGCGATACTATGCCGTCATAGGTGCAGGAAAGAAAGGCCAACTGCTGGTGCGGGACATTGAACAAACGGGCTGGCTTGGTTTGAAATGCAAATTCTTTGTGGATAATAATCCCAGTCGTATCGGCGCTAAACTGTCAGGCGTGCCTGTATATGGCCCCGTTGAGAAATTAACTGAATTCGTCAAATCTAAAAAGGTCGATGAAATTTTCCTTACCCTTAGTGGAAGTGAAGCACAACAGGCATATCCGATTCTTGAGCGTCTGCAATTGGCTGGCGTTATGGTGCGTATCGTTCCGGACTGGGGCAATCTGGTTTCAATAAGCGAGGCCTCGACAATAACCATCGGCTCTCAGGTTCTTTTTTCAGCCGCCGATTCCCCTCTGAATGATGTGAATATCATACTGAAAGAAATTTTCGACCGCACAGTATCTTTAGTGCTACTGATTATGCTCGCTGTTCCTATGGCAATAATTGCCGTTCTGATTAAGCTGACCAGTAAGGGACCCATTTTCTACAGACAGACCAGAGTAGGAATGGACGGGAAAGAATTTGAGATGCTAAAGTTTCGTACAATGACAGTTGACGCCGAAAAAAGAGATGGGCCACAATGGGCCAAGGCGGACGACCCAAGGCGTACACGAATCGGCGCATGGCTGCGCAGCAAAAGCTTAGACGAGCTGCCTCAGCTTATAAATGTACTCAAAGGAGAAATGAGCTTAGTCGGCCCGAGGCCGGAGCGGCCGGTCTTCGTAAAACAGTTCTCTGAAGAATACAAAAAGTATATGTTCAGACATAAGCTCAAGGCCGGTATGACCGGATGGTCACAAGTGCACGGCTTCCGCGGCGATACCTCTCTGAAAAAAAGATTGCAATACGATTTATACTACATCAGGAACTGGTCGTTCGGGCTGGATATAAGAATACTGTTGTTGACCCCCTGGCAAATTATAAAAGGTAAAAATGCATATTAAAAACAAGGATGTTATTTACATTGCAATTCTGTCGTTTGTTGTGTTGTGTGTCGGCGTATATCTTATAAGCACAACTGTTCTTATCGCAAAAGACGGCGTAACATTTATAGAATACGCCCAAAATCTTGAGAGTACACCGGTCAAAACAATACGGGATGGATATCAGCATCCGGGTTATCCGCTGCTGATTCTCACAGCACATCGGATAGCTGAAATAGTATGCGCAAACTCATCGCTGTGGAGTTGGATTTATTCGGCCCAATTTGTGGCGCTGATATTCAGGTTGCTTGCGGTAGTAGCACTTTATTTCATAGGCAAAGAGATTACAGGAGCACAATTCAGTTTCCTGGCTGTTTTAATTCTCATATTTTTGCCAGGTCCGGCAAAGCTCGGCAGTGACGCCCTTAGTGATTGGCCGCATATTTTCTTTTTGACAACAGGCCTTTTGCTGTTAATCCGGGGAGCGATGGACGGGAAATGGTGGCTGTTCGGTTTCGCAGGACTTGCCGGCGGAATGGGATATCTTATCCGGCCTGAATGCGCCCAGGTGATTGTGTATGGCGTGTTGTGGCTGGGCCTGCAGGTGTTTTGGTCGCAACGTACTATGAGTAGAGCTAAAGCTGTGTTTGCGTTGGCGTTGTTGCTTGTTGGTTTTTTGGTTATGGCTGGGCCGTATATGAAACTGAAGGGAGCGATATTTCCTAAAAAGCAATTAGTTCAGTTCGTACCTAAAACACAATCCTCCGAAGTTTACGAGCAGGAAATCCAAATCTACTCAAATGGTGTATACGCCGCCGGCTTTGCACCATCGGCTCTTGCAGGGGCCTTGGGTAAGCTGGTGCAAAGAGTTAGCGAGACGCTGATGTGGTTCTTCATACCTGCCTTGTTAATAGGTATGTATAATTATTTCAGAAAGAGAGATTGGCTTGAACCAGAGAGGGTTTTTATAATCGCCCTTGTTGCTCTTAATGTGCTTATAATGGTATGGCTATATTGTAAATTCGGCTATATGAGCAGAAGGCACACTTTGCCGTTAGTAGTATTTACGATTTTTTATATCCCGTCCGGTTTACAGACGCTGGGGTTCTGGCTTGAAGACAAGTTCTCCAGAGAAACACAACGAACACCTGCAACAAAAGGCAACAAGCAATTTTGGTTCTTGCTCTTACTTATAATCGGAATTTCTATCTGTATCCCCAAATTACTTACGCCGATACGGGCAAAAAAACAAAGTTACAGGGATGCTGCTCAGTGGCTTGCAAAAAATACCGGAGAAAATGACATTATAGCGGCCTCTGACGGGCGCATCGGTTTTTATGCTGACCGGAAATGTGTTGAATATGACGGCCAAACAATTCCCCGGCAAGCCGAGTACATCGTAAAGGTGGTGAAAAGAAGAAAGGATATGTTAAGCGGAGTAGATGGACTTGAAATGGAAAAAGTCATCGAAGGCAAATCCAAAGTTGTTATATACAGATTACGTCACCGTGGCGGAGACGTCTAAACCAACTCAGATAACGGCTTGTATATATTCTCGCATCGATTGCTTGTAGATAGAACGGTCAAACCTTAGCGCACTGTTGCGGCACTTGTTGGGAGCAAATTTTT
>QNBZ01000169.1 GCA_003644295.1 Planctomycetota bacterium | reverse complement strand
TAAATTAACTTACTCTCTGTCCGGGCCTTGCTCCGGCGTCGGCGGTTAGTATGAAAATGTCCTTTCCGCCGGCCCCAGCGGCTAAAATCATCCCTTCGGACAGGCCGAACTTCATTTTTCTCGGTTTCAGATTGGCTGCGCAAACCACGATTTTGCCCACCAGTTCATCGGGCTTATAGGCCTGAGCTATACCGGCGAAGACGTTCTTTTCTATGCCGCCCAAATCCAGTTGCAGTCGCAGCAGTTTGTCGGCGCCTTCGACCGGTTCGGCCTTTGTGATTTTGGCGATTCGCATATCAATCTTTGCAAAATCATCGATAGTACATTCCGGTGCGAACGGTTCAGTTTGAGTTCGCACCTGCGGGGCTTTGGATTCCTTACTTTCTTCTATCATTGCATTCACCTGTTTCTTATCTATTCTGTTAAAAAGCCGCTCAAATTTACCTATTGTGTGGTTTTCGAGTACTGTTTCAACGTCTTCAAATTTCAGTTCGCCGACGTTAAGAAATTTTTCCACTTTTTCGGCATATTTGGGCAGGATGGGTTTTAAGTAAATCGTCAAAACCCTCACAGTGTTTAACACAGCCGTCAAAGTAGTTCGTGTCGTCTCGGTGTCGTCTTTGATGGTTACCCATGGCTGATTCTGCTCGACGTATCGGTTCGCTTCATCAGCCAAAGCGGTAATAGTTCTGACAACGGAAGCAAAGTTGAGATTTTCATAATCATCTACAATCTGCGTTTTTGCTGCGGTTAGTTTATTAAGTAATTTTTTACCTCCCTCATCCAGCCGACCGATTTTTGAGTCGAGTTTTTTTGTTAGCATTGGCCCCGAGCGCGAGGCAAGGTTTGCGAATTTGCCGACAAGATTAGAGTTGGTCCTATTTATAAAATCGTCAACGCTCAAATCTATATCTTCAATGCCTCCGGTTAATTTTCCGGCGTAGTAATACCGCAGTGTTTCGGGGTCGAGATGCTTGCGCCAGGTGTCCGCCCTTATAAAAGTGCCGCGGGATTTGCTCATTTTTTCGCCGTTGACGGTCAGGAAGCCGTGTATGAAAAGTTTGTCGGCGGTCTTGAAGCCGGCTCCGATGAGCATTGCTGGCCAAAACAGGGCGTGGAAATACATAATGTCTTTGCCGATGAAATGATAAAGCTCGTATTCATCACTGTTCCAGAGCCGCTCGAAGTCGAGCCCGTGAGTGTCGCAATAGTTTTTTGCTGAGGCCATATATCCGATTGGAGCGTCAAGCCAGACATAGAAAAACTTGTTTTCCTCTCCGGGTATTTTGAATCCGAAGTAGGGCCCGTCGCGTGATATGTCCCAGTCCTTCAGGCCGGCTTTGAACCATTCATCGAGTTTGTTTGCTACTGTTTTTTGTGTATATTCATCGGCGATTAGCTTTTTCAATTGCTTCTCGAAGTCTGCAAGCTTGAAAAAGTAATGTTCCGATTTCCGCCGGCTCGGCGTTGAACCGCAGGCTGCGCAGCGTGGATTGAGCAAATCGGTGGTCTGGTAAGTTGCGCCGCATACTTCGCAGGAGTCGCCGTATTGGTCTTCGGCTTTACAGCGCGGGCAGGTGCCGCGAATGTACCTGTCCGGCAGGAACATTTTGCAATTTTCACACCAGGCCTGCTCGACAGTTCGCTTGACAATTGAGCCGGCTTCGTTTAAGCGCTTAAAGAACAGTTCGCTAAACTGTCTGTTTTCGTCAGAGTGCGTGGTATAATAATTATCGAATTCGACGAAAAAACTGTCGAATACTGTTTTGTGTTCCTTATGCACACGCTCGATTAGTTCTTCCGGTTTTATGCCGGCGGCACGTGCGCTTATCATAACCGGAGTTCCGTGAGTGTCGTCGGCACAAAAGTAAAGGCATTGATTGCCGCAGAGCTTCTGAAAGCGGACCCAGATGTCGGTCTGAATATATTCGACCAGATGCCCTATGTGTATCGGGCCGTTGGCATAAGGCAGAGCTGATGTTACAATGATTTTACGAGGTATAGTCATTTTCGATTTTCGATTTTCGATTTACGATTGATTTTGGCTATCTCAAGTTCCTCGACAGGAACTGCGACTTTTGTTCCGTTATCGTGTTTAACCATAACGAGCTGGGTCAGTATTTGTGTGTCGATGACTTTGCCGCTGCCGTGTTGGGTTGTTACCAATGCGCCCTTTTTTGGCAGTCGCTTTTGAAGTTCGGTATAAGTCCTGTCCTCATATCTCAGGCAGCATTTTAGTCTGCCGCAATAGCCGGAGATTTTAGAAGGGTCGAGGGTCGCCTTCTGCATCTTTGCCATTCGCATATTGACCGGCTGTAAGACCTTAAGAAATCTCTGGCAGCAGCATTGCTGTCCACAGCTTTCTACATCGCCAAGCAGTTTGGCTTCGTCCCTTGCTCCGATTTGTCGCATTTCTATTCTTGTTTGATATTCGTGTGCAAGTTTTTTTACCAGCTCCCGGAAATCCACACGGGCTTCCGACATAAAGTAAAAAATGATGCGTTCCCCGCCGAATAGATGTTCGGCCTCGACCACCTTCATTGGCAGGTTCAGTTCCTTGACGAATTGTTTGCAGCATTCCATCTCTTCGGCGGCGTTTTTCTTCAGGTGATTTTCTTCGTTTATATCGTCGGCGGTTGCATACCGTAAAAAAGTGCCGGCTTGCTCAACAGAAATGTTGATATTGCTGGTATCGTAATACTGCTTGATTTGCTCGTTGTTTAGCTTAAATTGTCCGGCTTTGTACATCCCGAACTGGCCTGTAAGATAACCTAATTCGATGCCCTTTTCGGTTTCCACTACAACACGGGTGGGTACTTTGGGTATATATGTTTCATTGTGCTCGAAGAGACCGAGCAGATTCATTCGGCTGTAACGAACTAATAGGTATTTTTTATTTTTTGCTTGTTTGGGCTTTATCGCTGTATCTTTCGCCATTTCAGCTCTCTGCTTTACTCAATAACCAATTATGAAACCTCCATTCTATCAGAAATGGCGAGGTTTAACAATAGCTGCTCGAAAATAAGCTTTTCATTGACACTGGCGTCAATCCAGCGAATGGTTTCGTAGCAGTCCTCGATTTTTTCTGCTGACTGCTCAGGGTCGAAACGCTGGGCCAATTTTTTTATCTGTTCTTTCTGGTCGAGATTGATGATTTCCGCCGGCCCGGCGAGGTTCAGCTTCATCGCATCGTACAGAGCCGATATAGCTATTTGCACAAGTGTTTTTGCAGCTCTTCGGTTGATGTCGGTTTTGCTGGCGTTCCGGCGGAGTTTGACCCAGGCAGCGGCTATTTCCCTGCTTTTTCCAAGAAGCCATTCGGCCTTGCCTATCGTCTCCGAGTATCGACCAGCGGCAATAAAATCAACCAATTGCTTCTTGGTTTCGTAAAGTTCTACATCTTCGAGTTCAAGCTGTGCCAACTGAGAAGCCATACCAATGCTGCCCTGGGCAAGCCGGGCGAAGTACTGTGCCTTTTTACGCTCGATGTTCGTATGCTCCAGTAACTCGATTATTTTCTGCTCATCGATGGGAGCAAAACGCATTACACGGCACCTGGATTTCGTTGTTGGCAAAAGTTTTTCCAGACGGGTACAGAGCAGGATAATGCAGCAGTATTCGGGCGGCTCTTCCAGCGTCTTTAAGAGCGCATTCTGCGAGGAAGCATTCAGCCGTTCGGCTTCGTCAACGACAAAGACCTTCCTTTTCGAGAGGGTCGGCTTGGCAGATATTTTTTCGATTAGAAACTCACGAATAACGTCAATCGGCATATCAACAGGCGTTTTCTTATCTTTACCGTCTTTGGTAAATTGTATCAGTTCCTTATAGATATGATTGAAGTCGGGATGCGAATCGGCCTCGAACAATCGGCAGGACCGGCACGAGCCGCAACTGTCGGCAAAGTCATTTTCTATAACGGGTTTTTCGCAGAGCAGCAGCTTGGCCCATTCGAGAGCGGTCTTAAATTTGCCGACGCCTTCGGGGCCGGCAAAGATATACGAATGCGGCATTTTGTCCGCAGCTAAAGAACGCTGCAAAATGTTAATCACCTTATCCTGACAAAAAATTTCTTTGATTGACATAACGTAAAGTAGCCAAATGATATTTAGACTGCGGTTTTACCACAGGTTTAGATTTTGCATTTTAATACCAATTGGAGTTAATTTTTGCGCCCTGTCATTCCCGCGAAAGCGGGAATCCATAGGCTTATATATGTACTGGATGCCTGCTTTCGCAGGCATGACACAATAATTGATTGTCTGTCAAAAAGCGCATTTACTTAGTCCAATTGGTATAATTTTTGATTTTTTCAATTGCTTCTATTACCTTTTTATGAGTCGTTTCAATATCG
>QNBZ01000168.1 GCA_003644295.1 Planctomycetota bacterium | reverse complement strand
AAGGTTGGCGCGCTCTAAAGTTGGCCTAGCCTCAACTCCCAAAGGACAAGCGGCAAAGGCCAAAATGATAGTGCCAGCTAAAGCTATGGCCCTCTTGGATAAAGTTGGCGGCACCGACAAAGACGTGGCCTTGATTGGGCGTGTTGATAATCAGATACTGATGAGTTGCGCAAACGTGGTTATAAGCTCGACTCTCATCGAGGGCAGTTTCCCGAAGTACGAGGATATAATCCCGACCGATTACAATAAGAAGCTGACCCTGTCAACAGAGGCAGCGCTAAGTGCGGTTCGCCGTTCGGCCCTGCTCACGAGCGAGGAATCCAGAGGGATTAAGCTTTCCATTAGCAAGGATAGCTTGGTGTTTTCCGGCAGGGCCCCCGAGGCCGGCGACGCGGAGATTAAAATGGCTGTCGATTACAAAGGCGAGCCGATTGAGATTGGCTTTAATCCACAGTACTTGATAGATGTGTTGCGGGTTATCAAAACGCCGGAGTTCGAACTGGAGCTGGGCCAGCAGGATACGCCCGGCCTGATAAAAAGCGGGGCAAATTTCCTCTATGTCCTGATGCCGATAAACCTGAGCTAAATATAGCTCCGCCCACGGGTGGCGGGGCTAAGCAAAACGGCTAACGGAAAACCTGAAACGGCTATGGGTGAAGGCGAAGAGCTACGCAGGATTGTTAGTTTGCGGACAAAATCGCAACCAAACAGAACAGATAAGTTAGGCGATGTTGTCAAAGAGCTTATGGACAAGCGGATTTCGCCCCGGCACACTATCTTCAGTTCGGTAGTCGAATCCTGGGAACAACTGCTGCCGAGCGAGCTTGGCAGCCATTGTGAGATTGTGGATATTTCAGGTGGCTGTCTGAAAGTAGCGGCGGATTCACCGTCATATACGTATGAATTGCGACTGTGCAGCCGGCAGATTCTTAAAGAGCTACAAAGACAATGTCCGCGGGCTCGCATACGGAAGATAGAGTTCGTCGTTACAAACAGAGAACGGAAATGAAAGACCATAAGTACGACGCAAGTAATATAAAAATACTCGGCGGTACCGAGGCGGTACGAAAGCGTCCCGATATGTATATAGGCGACCGCGGCAGTAGCGGCCTGCACCATTTAGTCTATGAGGTGCTGGATAATTCCGTCGATGAAGCGATGGCAGGGTTCTGCGATAATATAACCGTGCATATCCAGCTGGACGGCAGTTGTATCGTCGAGGACAATGGCCGCGGAATACCGGTCGAACAACATAAACAGGCCAAGGCCAGCGCTCTTGAAGTTGTGCTTACGACTTTGCACGCCGGCGGTAAGTTCGACAGTAACAGCTATAAAGTGGCCGGCGGTCTGCACGGCGTCGGAGTCAGTGTTGTTAATGCCCTAAGTGAATGGCTCGAAGCGGATGTGTATCGTGATGGGAAACAATATCACTTCGAGTGCGCCAGAGGCCATGCTAAAGGCAAGGTTGAGCAAATCGGGCCAACTAAAAAACGCGGTACGAAAATAGCGTTCAAACCGGACGAGGAGATATTCGGCGATGCCGAGTTCGAATACGATACACTTCTAAAACGGATACGCGAAATGGCTTATCTTAATGCCGGCCTGCAGATTAGTTTCAAAGACGACAGGAATAAGAAGAAGGAGGTGTTCAAATTCGACGATGGCATCAAGGCCTTTGTCAAACACCTTAACGAGGGTAAGGAGGTTTTACATCGGGACATAATCTATTTTGCCAGAGAAGATACCAAAGCGATGCTGAGCTGCGAAATAGCTATGCAGTATAACGACGGTTATACCGAGAATGTTTTGGTCTTTGCCAACAACATTCTCAATATAGACGGCGGGACGCACCTTTCCGGTTTTAGAACCGCTCTTACCCGCACAATGAATTATTACGCCCGTAATAATAATTTGCTGAAGAACGGCCAGGGCACTACCGGCGATGACCTGCGGGAAGGATTGACGGCGGTGGTGGCGGTAAAGCTTACCGACCCCCACTTCGAGGCCCAGACGAAAGTTCGGCTGACCAATCCTGAAGTTGGCGGTTTCGTCGAAACAACGGTTAATGAACATCTCGGCCATTTTCTGGAGGAGCATCCAGCTGAGGCGAAGCGTATTTTGAATAAGGCAATTCAGGCCGCTGCCGCCAGAGAGGCCGCCCGGAAGGCCCGTGAGCTGACCAGGCGCAAAGGTGCTCTGAGCAGTAGCAATCTGCCGGGTAAATTGTGGGATTGCTCAAGCAAAGAAAAGGCCTCTACGGAAATCTTTGTTGTTGAGGGTGATTCCGCCGGCGGCTCTGCCAAGGCCGGCAGGGACAGAAACATCCAGGCAATTCTGCCGTTGAAGGGTAAAATCCTCAATGTCGAAAAGGCCCGTGTTGACAAGATGCTCGCACACGATGAAATCCGAACCATCATAAGCGCATTGGGAACCGGTATCGGTACCGAAGATTTCGACTTAACTAAGTGCAGATACGGCAAGATAATACTGATGCCCGACGCAGATGTCGATGGCGCTCACATACGAACATTGCTTCTGACTTTTTTCTTCAGGCAGATGCGTGCGCTTTTCGATAATGGTATGGTTTATATCGCCCAGCCGCCCCTGTACGAGATTAAAACTAAGGGGAAAAAGAAATCCGAATATATTCTGAGTGAAACCCGAATGCACAGGCGTATGATTAGCCGCGGGCTGGAAGGTACTGAACTTGTAATCAGAAACGGTAAAAAGAACCAAAAGACGAAGAAGGTTTCGGATACACAATTGTCCGACCTTGTAAAATCCTTGGCTGATGCTGAGCGTAGCATAGCTGTTCTCGGCAGGCGCGGAATCAAATTCGCCGATTTTGTGCAGGCATATTACAGTCCGTCCAAAGGCGGATTGCCGCGGTTCCGCATTTCTACTCTCGGACAGGAAGAGGTTTATTACGAAAAGAGCGCGTATGAAAAACGTCTCGATGAATTAAAGCAAAACGCTGAAGCCCAGGCCCAGGGAGGGGACGAAGAGTCAATTATCGCCGAGGAGCTTCACGAGGTGGACAGGATTAATCAGATAGATGAAAAGCTCCGAGATGAGTTCGGACTGGATGTGAGGGATTTTCTTTTGAAGCCGGCCAAGAGCGTATCCGGCGAGCAACTCCCCACAAAGTTTCAACTTATCAACGGTACGGACGAATACGAAATAGTTTCGCTCGGCGGCATCTGCTCGGGTATAAGACAGATTGGCGGTAGAGGAATCGAGATAAAGCGTTTCAAGGGATTAGGCGAAATGAACGCCGAGCAGTTGTGGGATACGACTATGAATCCAGCCACTCGGACTTTGCTGAAGGTTGCTCTTGACGACGCCGGCGAGGCCGACCGGCTGTTCAGTATTCTGATGGGAAGCGATGTGGAAAAACGTCGAAACTTCATCCGCGACCACGCACTCGAAGTGCAAAATCTCGACGTTTAGTTCGTATATCGTGTCTCGTATTGCGTGATGCACGGTGGGTGGAATGTTCAATAAAAAACCCCGCGGCGAATCCTTTCGCCACAGGGCTGTAAAAACTAACCGTTAATCCTAATTACTTTTCTTTGCTGGCCTTATCCACAATCTTGTCCAGCTTCTTAACGTTCTTCTCGGTCTTTCTTGGTATCCTTATAGGCACGCCGAGCCGGCCAAGCTCGCCGGCCACCTCGGGCTGATTGGAATTAAGCTGAAAGCTGCGGCTTAAATAATCCCGGGCCTGTATTTTGTTGCCTTTACTCAAATAATAGTAGCCGATTTGCCTGTTAATTTTAGCTGAATTCGGCGCCAGACGAAGCGCCTGCTGATAGCAGGCCAAGGCCTGCTCATCAAGGCCCTGTTGCTGGAACGCCAATCCGAGTTGGAGAGAGCCAGCCGCCGAATTGGCTACCTGGTTCGTGTAAATGTCGGTGTAAATATCGGCCTTGGTTTTATCTCCGCCAGCTATCAACACTTTTACCATTGCCGCCTGGGCCTGCCTGTGGGCTGGGTTGAAACTCAAGGCAGTATTATACTCGTACTCGGCTTGAGTCCATAACCCGTCTCTTTGGTACAATTGGCCCAGCTCGAAATGCGCCTGTGGGTTTTCAAATTTACGGTCGATTTTCTTGAGCAGCTTGGCTTTTTTCTGCTCGGTCGGTGTTGTTTGAAGCCCTTTCGGCTCTTTGGCCTTTTTGCCGAGGCCGAAACGGCCGCAACCGGCCAAAAATAGTGTGCAAGTTAAAAAGACAAGCCATAAGAATTGCGTTTTACGAGTCATTTCTCGCCTCCATTTTTAACTGGTTTCCATCGGTTCTCGAACGCCGTTATTCTGCAGCGCCATTCAAATCTTTGCAAGTAAAATTTT
>QNBZ01000167.1 GCA_003644295.1 Planctomycetota bacterium | reverse complement strand
GCAGAAGCTGTTCGTTGTAATTATCTTTTTCGGGTATGCTCGGCTCGGAAAGTTCGGGATTTTTCCAGACCGCCTTGCGCGAGTATTTTGGCACACCTTCGTGCAGGAAATCCATATCCATTTCTGCAACTTGTTGGCCGTTATATCGCAGCGTCAGTTTTTTATCGTTGGTGAATTTGCCTATTACCGTTGACTGTACATTTTCATCGTCGAAAATTTTCTTTATCGCTTCCAGATTTTCCGGCTTGACGGCTATTACCATTCTCTCCTGTGCTTCACTAATCCAGATTTCGGTATAGTTCAGCCCGGTATATTTTAACGGGACTTTTTCCAAATCGACTTCTGCTCCGAGATCTTTGCCCATTTCGCCTACAGCGCTGCTAAGCCCCCCTGCTCCGCAATCGGTGATTGCCTCATAAAGCCCGACATCATTTGCCTGAAGCAGTACATCTAACATTTTCTTCTCCACTATTGGGTTTCCGATTTGGACTGCGTGCGAAAAGATTGTTTCGTATTCGTGGGTTATTTCGCCGGAAGAAAAAGTTGCTCCGTGTATTCCGTCTCTGCCTGTTCTGCCGCCGACAACGATAATCAAATTACCACTTTGCGGATTCTTGAAGCATTTATTTTTATCCATCAAGCCGATGTTGCCGCAAAAGACCAGCGGATTAGCCAGATACCTGTCGTCAAAGTAAATTGCGCCGTTAACCGTTGGTATTCCCATTCTGTTTCCGTAATCTCGGACGCCGGCCACCACGCCTCTCATAACCCTTCTCGGATGCAGAACTCCTTTGGGAATATCTTCGGGTTTCCTATCGGGCATGCCGAAACAGAATATATCCGTGTTGGCGATTGGCCTTGCGCCAAGGCCTGTCCCCATCGGGTCGCGTATTACCCCGCCGATTCCGGTAGCCGCCCCGCCGTAAGGGTCCAGTGCCGAAGGCCGATTATGGGTTTCGACCTTAAAGCAAACCGCTGAATCTTTGTCGAATTCCATCACGCCGGCGTTGTCGGCAAAAACGGATATGCACCAAGCTTTGTTCAACTCTTTGGTGGCTTTGAAAACGGTTTCTTTAAGCAGATTGTCGAAATGTACCTGCTGCCCATCAATTGCCATATCGACCGAGCTTTTGAGTGTCTTGTGGACACAATGCTCGCTCCAGGTTTGAGCTAATGTTTCAAGTTCAATGTCAGTTGGTTCTCTGTCGAGCTGCCCGTAGTGCTTTTGGATTGTCTGCATTTCAACAAGGTTGAGGAACAGGTCTTTTTCTTTGCTCAGCTTTATCAGTTCATCATCGTTGAGCTTGCGAATGGGCCAGTGCGTTAGCTGGAACTCGTAAGGTTTTAGATGTGGGCCTGGCGGTTCTGCTTCGTTGCCAATTACTACTTCTTCGATACAGTCGTTCGCCAGGATTTTTTGCGTTATGGTGTCGGTCTGACTTTGGCTAATTTCGCCAAGCAGGATATACTTTCGTGCGGTTCGTACATTGTCAGCTTCAACGCCCATATCAGCTATTGCGGTCATTACCGACTCGGCCACGGGGTCGGTAACGCCGCTTTTCAAGTGTATTTCGATTAGAGTCGCCTTTGCCAGGCCTGCCGGCGGGCCGCTTCTGCCTATGTAATACTCTTCGCAAACGGGGTCGATGAGCAGTTCCTTTGCCAGACGATTGGCGAAGTCATTATTGAAATCGGCTTCAATTAGAAAAACTTTAGCCGACTGAACCGCCTCGACTGCGCTTATGCCAAGCTCCCTGATTTCTTCCAGTATGCTGTTGCCGTGAACATCCGGGAAATCCTGTCGGCTAAAAACCTCGAAACGCCATCGCCTCACGATAGTAATTCCTTCTCTTTTATTTTGTACTTTATCATTGTCGCCCGTTTGTCCCTCGCTTTTTTGAGCAGGCGCTCGACTTGTTTTTTATCGTCGCTCTTGATTGCCTTTTTCAGTTTCCGCAATTCAGCTATAATTTTGTCGATACACGCCGTACAGTTTTTTGCGTTTGCAAGCAGAACATCTGCCCAGATATTGGCTGGCCCTGACGCTATTCTTGAAGTATCCATAAAGCCATTGCCTGCAAATTTCAACGTTCCGCTGCCGTTGGCGTTTATCAACGCCGCCGCTGCTATATGCGGCAAATGACTTATATTTGCGAAGATTTTATCGTGCTCTGCAGGGGCCATTATCTTTACAGTGCAGCCGAGGTCTGACCAGAATTTTTTGAGAGTCCTAACCGCCCGGCGGTTAGTTTTCTTTGTCGTTGTCAAAATACAGTTGGCTTGGTCGAACAAATCATCTCTTGCAAACTCAACGCCCCTTTGTTCCGAGCCGGCGATTGGATGAGAGCCGACGTAGTGGACGCTATCAGGCAATCGTTTGGCCGCCCAGCGATGTGGAAGAACTTTTGTCGAGCCAACGTCGGTTACAATGCAGCCCCTCGGCAGTGCGCCGCTAATTTTGCTGAAGATATTCTCAAACGTATGTATGGGCGTAGCCAGAATAACGATATCGGCATCTGATACGCTCATTTTTATGTCATCGATTATTTCTGTTGCCACTGCCAATTCTCTCGCTTTCCGGCGAGTAGTGGCACGATGGCTATAACCTATTGTTTTTACGCCGGCAAGGCAGCGTAAAACCGTCAACGTTATCGAGCCGCCCAAAAGACCTAATCCTATCACGGTTATTTGTTTTAAGTTCTTCAAATTCAAAACCTTACAACAATACCCTGCAAAGCTGGTACCACCAAAAAGTATAGGAATATACTGCGAATGTCAAATTTTTTCTTTGATTTACACCGCTAAAGTGTTAGTATTGTTATCCCGAAAATATAAAGAGCAAATATTTAGCCCCGCGTTTTACGCGGGGTTGTCTAATAATTAAAATGTCGGATAACAATAGTAAACTCAGCAACAGCGACCATCTGGAATTTGAGGAAAAAGTCGCAGACCTTGACCGCCAGATGAACGAGCTGCGCCGGCTCAGCTCTATCAAAGGCATTGATTATTCTGCTGAGATTCGTCGGCTACAAAAAACGCAGGTCGCCGAGCTCAAACGAATCTATTCAAAACTGACCGCATGGCAAACCGTTCAGGTAGCGCGCCATCCGAAGAGACCTCTTCTTACTGACTATCTTAACCTGATGGTAAAGGACTTTCGCGAACTGCACGGCGACAAATGCTTCGGAGATGACAGGGCAATCATAACGGGATTAGGACAAATAGGCAGAGAAAGAGTATTAGTTGTGGGACAGAACAAGGGTAGAACCACGAAAGAAAAAATTGCCTGTAATTTCGGTTGTGCTAATCCCGAGGGCTACCGCAAAGCGATAGCCAAAATGAAATTCGCTGAGAAGTATAATATCCCGGTAGTTACACTGATTGACACGCCGGGTGCTTATCCGGGCATTGGTGCCGAAGAGCGTGGCCAGGCACAGGCGATAGCGGCCAACCTTATGGAAATGTCGTGTTTGAAAGTGCCAATCGTTTGCGTATGTATCGGCGAAGGTGGTTCAGGAGGCGCTTTGGGAATAGGCGTAGGCGACCGGCTGGCAATGCTTGAATTCGCATACTACTCGGTAATATCACCGGAGGGCTGTGCCGCAATCCTCTGGCGTGACGGAGCACAGGCCCCAGATGCCGCCGAAGCGCTTAAACTGACCAGCAAAAAGCTGTATAAGCTCGGATTAGTTGACGCCGTTATTCCTGAACCGCTCGGCGGTGCGCATCGAAACGTACACGATACCGTTTATAATGTCGAAAGATATATTGTCAAAACCCTGGCAGGGCTGAAACGCACAAAGATTGACAATCTGCTTGAGAACAGATACAAAAAGTTGCGCTCGATAGGCGAAGACACCGCAGCTACCATTTACAAAAAGACTCGGCCAGCTCAAGACAGGGTAAAGGCAGCACTGGAAGCCATCCCAAAACCCAAACCCGTCCCCGCAAAAGTTTGATTTCTCTTTCTATGTGTAGGGCATACTGATAGTAAATCAAATTGGTATTTTTACCTTCATATTCGCCGGATTTGACTTTGATTGATGCCAGCGTCAAAAATTGACGAAAATGAGTACGTCCGCGGAGGAAGGATTGGTTGTCCCGGGGAAAATTCAAACCTTTATTGACATCATTAACAGGAAAATATAACAGTAACTGTCCCAAAATCTGTGGTTGAGGTGTAAAAAATAAGCCCCCTTTGCCGATGTTTATTAAAACATCTTGCAAGGAGGCCAAAATTGATTCGATACATTATTCCTTCGGTTGGTAACGGCTTAAAACTTGAGAGGCATTGCCCACATTGTGGTCGATTCGGCGGAAATATTCACAGTGGCATCAACTATCGAGCTGTCAGTG
>QNBZ01000166.1 GCA_003644295.1 Planctomycetota bacterium | reverse complement strand
TATAAACCATCCCAAAATGTGAAGGGGCACTATTAGAGGGAACAAATATAGACCAAACAGGGTTTTCTATACTAATTACAGGAACAGAAGCATATAAACCTATAGCCACTCCCCTATCATTTCTCGTATAACCAACTCTTATACATGAAAGTGTATCGTCAATACTATCAGCTACACTCACAAAAACCCCTGACTTGAACCAGGACCTACTGTTTATAAAGACATTGTAATTTACAGCAGGGTTAGCCATAGAGGCGAGATTATAAAGTGCATTTGCCTTTATTGTATCCTCTGAAAAAACCTCCAACCAACCTTCTCCTAATGGTGGATATTCCCCAATAGATAGAGGTTTTGTTGACATGTTGTAACTATCTGCTACTACAAAGGAACTCTCTCCTATCTTTATAGGGTTATCAGAAATCAGCCTTGTAGTATCTCCATCATCAAATAAATAGAAACTATCAACACAATCAGGAGAAATTCCTATTAAAGTATCACCACAACCCATTGTCCAACCTTGATTTCCTCCACCACCAATGAGACTGTCTATTCTAACAGGACAATTTGACCAGAATATGACAGTATCATTATCAACATATATTCTTAAGCGATTTGAAAGCCTTAACCAGTAATTAACTGTTAAACTATCAAAAGTAGCCGATGGAGGTAGTACTATTGAACCAGAGGAAAAGCTATCTACATACAGATAGTTAAAATATGCTGTGTCAGCTTTAAGCGTATATGGAGGAAGGGCAGGAACTATATACCTTGTGTTAGGGTCTCTTTTCCAAAGGTTATAAAGACCCTGCGATAAAAGCGTTATTGAGAAAAGAAACAATATAAATAACTTTCTTTTCATAAAACACCTCCCGATTATGTGATTTCTGCACTACTATATATTACACCATCTATCTCAATAAACAAGCTCCCAGCGGAAGAAAGTGTTATAGTTACCTTCAAAACATCGTTGGCAAAGAACCTCCAGGCATTAACCTCTGCATTAGAAGATACAAATAGAAATTTATTACTCCCGCCAGAGTAGTTAGATGGTATCTCCATTGTTCTTAAATTCTCCGTAGCTTCAGTATCGCTATTCACTATCCTGCTTATCTCAATGTTGTTTATATCAACATCACTCTTTGCAAATATCCTTTCAAGAAAACACTCCTTCTTAACATTCATTGTAACTATATAAGTATCACTTCCAGTAGCATATAAAGTTACCCTATCAGCCATACCTCCTCCTTTGTTTTATGTTTACCCGCAGGCACAGGGAAGGGGTGAAAAGGAGGTGTGCATGCGTAAGGAAATAATCCTGTAAGCACTGCACATATCCCATACTAATGGGATTTACAAAGTAAACCCTGCACCTGCGGGAAATACTATCATATAACAGCCTTCGCATAGTGCTTAACTCTTTCATAGGTAACAGTAACATAAACCATTGTAGTCTGTAAGTTCTCATGTCCAAGCCATTTTGAAACCACCTCTATGGGTATCCCAGCCTGAACAGCTCTTGTAGCAAAAGTATGCCTGAGCATATGTGCAGTTATGTGCTTTCCATGTTTCAAAGACCATCTGTATAAGTATTCTTTTACTGCACCTTCAGTTATCTTATCATCCTTCCTGAGCTTTGACAACCTTTGTTTAACCTCTTCTGGTGCAAGTATTGGAGTTATTCTCTCTTTATTTCCCTTTCCTATTACTCTGCAAAACAGAACATTATCATCAAAGTATAGGTTCTTACTATCAACAGACACAGCCTCTGATATTCTCAATCCACCATAAAGCATGAGTTCTATATATGGTCTGTATTTATCATCAATGGTTGATAACAAGAGGTCAACAGTTTCATCTGGTATATAGTTTATAAGCCTCTTTGGTGCTTTCACTTTCATTGCAACAAACATATTCTTATCAAGCCATTCATTATCAACACAGAACTCAGCAAAGCTTGAAAGTGCAGATATTTTAAGGTTTATTGAATTAGGAGAATAACCACCCTTCACAAGGTATGATACGAACTTTCTTGCAGTATCCTTCTTTTTCCAATCAAGTTTGTTATCCTCACAGAACTTACCATACTGATACAGGGCTATTTCATAAGTCCTGTAAGTATTATCAGAATACATCTTCCTATTTATCTCTTCTAAAAACCTATCAACTGCTTCTTTATATACCATGCCAACACTCCTCCTTGTTTTTTACATATTTCTTGTAGTTTTCAAGCATATTTATACCAAAAATGCTGTATTTCAAGTCAGAAATAATCGGAGTAATATGCTCAAAGTCAAGTCTATTTATATACGGTTTAGCTCTATCCAGTGCAGTTTGTATCAGTTCCTCAAGTGATAACATATCACATACAAACATTTTTAACTCATTCCTCTTCATAAAGGTTATTAGATTAAATCTATGTGGGTATATGGAAAGGCTAAACTTCTCAGCACACGAACACTTGTCATAATCAAACTTCTTGCACGACTTAGCAAGGTCTGCTGAAGCTTCTGCAACTATAGGTAATATTCTATCAATATTCTCTATGAAATTAAGACCTTCCATTGTAATATACATTGCAGAGTTCCATCCAAAGTCCGCTGGGTATAGATTATACGACTCATACCCATAAGGCGATACTTTCAACTGTGTATATACGAAAGAACCATAGTCAAATGCTCCCAATATTATATCAGCAGCTTCTTTAGCAATGGATTTGATTTTACTGGTTCCTCTCTTGGCAATACTCGTAAGAGAACGCACTATGTCCTCTTTTAACCTTCTGCACATAAAAGATAGACAGGATAGAGGTTCTTCCTCATCTTCAATTACGACACATCTTGCACATCCTATTCTTTGGCAACAACTACCTTTACACATACCAGAGCATATCTTTTCCAAGCCTGTTGCTTCAAAGAACGACCTTAACTTATCGCTCCACTCGTAATATTCTCTTTCAGTTATACGACGCCAGCTCATATCTATTATTTAATCCTATGAAGTTTCTTTAACTTACTCAACTCTGAAGCAGATAGGTTTTTATTAACCTCAGCAAAGATAAATGCTCCAGCCCTGCCAACATAGATGACCTTCTCTTTAAGTTTTTCCGTATATTCACCTTTTGGTTTTATTGAATATTCAGTAAAGTGTCCAAGAACATAAGCCTTTCTCATAGTTTACCTCCTTTCAGGAGTTACCTTATGGTCCTCCTTTTTTTATATTGTTCTTTTATTATCCTTTTAAGTTCCTTAAAGAATTTCTTAATGGTCTTATCATCAGCCTTTTCCAGAGCCTTCACTATCTTCTTTGCCTCTCTTAAAGGTAGATAACCTATTGCGTCCAGTTTCTTATCAGCAAAAACTGGGTCATGAAAAACATCTGGATAGACTACCAGATACCTGTAGCCGTATTTTTTGAAGAATTTATCAACTTCTTCTATTGATTTTATCCTCCTCTGTTCTCTCATATATGTTTTATATGATATAGTTCTACCCATTAACATACCTCCATTACTTTTCTCCTGGCCTGTGTATGCAGTCATAGAGCTTAAGTGTTGCACTATCCACCTTACAGGCATATCCCATGCTTGACATTGTGTTATAATAATCAGTTGCCATCTCTTCATATTTTGGAACAAGTGTGCTTAAGTCATTATATCTTGATGGTTCTTTTATAGCATTCCTGATGTTTATTTCAAAATGTGGACAATCCTTGAAATTATCCCATAAGCCACCCCAAACTATTCTATTATCAAGGTTATCTTTTATTAGTCTATATATAGCATGATTTAGAGAGCATAAATCCTTCCAGTTGAATTTATCGTTTTTCAGGTCATAAAACCATATATCACACGCAAGACCAAGAACATGATTTGAATATGGTGGCTCCGCTTTAGTTACAGATTTACTTCCATAACCCTGCGTATATAATTTATATTGTCTTGATAGAGTTCTTCGTGTCTCAACAACATATGGTATTAAACCTTTATTATACGCTATGACAATAATACTTCCATTAGTTATTATATCGTAAGGTTGTCCAGTTCTACTGACGACATACCAATCTTTAATAACTCTCCTTATTATTGACCTCATTGGTTCCTCCAATTCATCTATATTCTTTAACGAATTAGTCTCAATTGAAATCCTTTTCTCTCTTATAGTATTGCCGCTGACAGATGAATTAAAAGTGTCAAACAATCCATACTTCTTATCAAGTTTTTTCATCTCATTAAATACTCTTCTTGAAAAA
The DNA here is from genome assembly GCA_003644295.1 of Planctomycetota bacterium. Lineage (GTDB taxonomy): Bacteria > Planctomycetota > Phycisphaerae > Sedimentisphaerales > Anaerobacaceae > B140-G9. Next base: position 124 of record QNBZ01000166.1, on the reverse strand, counting down.
TACCAATTCCCACCAGAGGGCAAATTGAATATGAAGCCTTGTGTTCCCGCTACTGCAATTGCTACACCTGTTAACACACCCATAGTTATGGCTGTTTTAATTAAAAAATTCTTCGTTTCTTTAT
>QNBZ01000165.1 GCA_003644295.1 Planctomycetota bacterium | reverse complement strand
ATGCCTTTACTGATCTGTATCCGGACGGTACAGGGAATAAGCTTATTATAGTAGGAATGCAGAAATATTCTTATCCGGAAGGAAGTGAAACAGATGATTCGGCGTTACCTAGAAAAGATATTGAAGAACTAATTGATGGGAAGATTACCAGTCAAGTAGCTGGAGTAGATGGAAATTTTGCAATAGTTACAGATGTTGGAATTATTTCTGAAGCCTTAAAGAAAAAAACGCGTACCCTGACGATAGAGAAGGGCGTGATAATCGCAATTTCAAATGAGTCTATCTGGAGTTAATTATGCCTCATATCGTACATGGAAATAATAGGTCAGGATTTAATAGTCTTAAGGGAATGAATTATGACTATGAATACCCAGAGGGCTTAGATTTGAAGCCAGGAAGTAAGCTTCATGATTCTATTAGGGATAAAATTTGGGAACGCGCTCAGTTATCTGCCAGTGTTATGACTACTCGGCATAAGAGTTGGAATAAGATAGATGAAGTTTTAACTACTTACACTGACCTTAACGAAGATGATCTAGAAGCATTAGCTGAGGATAGTAAAAAACCTGTTACGATTGTGTTTCCTTACTCTTATGCGATTTTAGAAACAGTAGTTGGCTATTTGCTAAGTGCCTTTCTTCAAAATCCTATCTTTGAATATATAGGTAAAAGTGGTGAGGATACTATTGGGGCTATACTCATGACTCAGGTAATTCAGCAACAGTGTGAAAAGGCTAAAGTAGGATTGGCATTTCATACTATGTTTCGGGATTCTCTCAGTTATGGCTTTGGTGTGGTGACTCCTTCATGGAAACGTACAGTTGTTCAGCGGCCAGTGATTCAGGAAGATCCTGGATTCTTTTCAAGTATGTTTGGCGGGCTGATTGGTGGAGGAAAGACTCGAGGAACTGAAGATCATGTTCTGTTTGAAGGGAATACTCTGCTTAATATTAATCCTTATTATGTTCTTCCTGATACGAATGTTCCGATTGACCGGCTTCAAGATGGAGAATTCTTTGGCTGGGTTGAGTATGATAACTATATGAATATGCTCAGCGAAGAGAAGAATGAAGATAATATCTTTAATGTTAAGTATCTGAAAGGGCTCAGTGCTTATAACACCAGTGTTATGACAGATGATCCTAGTGCGCGGGAAAAGAGATTCGGAGGGAGTAGTAAAAATAAGCTTGAGAGTGTGACCACTGAAGTAGGTAAGATCAATATGTATGTTAAGTTGATTCCTAAAGAGTGGAAATTAGGAGATGGTGAGTATCCTGAAAAATGGTTCTTTACGCTTTCAGCAGATAATATTATCACCAGAGCCGAACCGCTTGGGCTGAATCATGATATGTTTCCAGTGGCAAGTTGTGCTCCTGATTATGATGGATACTCAACAACTCCGGTTAGCCGCATTGAAACACTCCAAGGGCTGCAGACGAACCTTGATTTCTTATTCAACATGCATATGTATAATGTTCGTAAGGCCGTTAATGATATGTTTGTCGTTGATCCTTATAGTCTTAACACTAATGATATTAAGAATCCTAAGCCGGGAAAACTGATTCGTACGCGTAGACCAGTATGGGGGAAGGGCGTTAAGGATAGTATCATGCAACTTCAGGTTAATGATATTACTCGGGCGAATATTCAGGATAGTGGATGGATAGTTCAATGGATGCAGAAGATTGGGGGAGCTGACGATGCGGCAATGGGAAGTCTTAGGCAGGGCGGACCTGAGAGACTGACCGGACAAGAGTTTCAAGGAACTAAAGCTGGCGCGTTTAATCGACTTGAGCGGATGGCTAAGGTTATTGGAATGCAGGCTATGCAGGATATTGGCTATATGTTTGCTAGTCACAGTCAGCAGCTTCTTGAAGAACCCCAGTGGGCTAAGGCTATTGGGACTAATAAGGAACGATTGCTTAAGGAGTTTGGCGGCGAATCTCAGAAACAAGTTATGCCCGAAGATATGCTTATTGACTATGACTTAGTGGTGAGGGATGGAAGTATTCCAGGAAGTAATTATTCTCCAGTTTGGGAGAAGATGTTTGATACGATTGCTCAACATCCAGAGCTGAATCAAAAATTTGATATTCAGCGAATAGCTACTCATATTATGAGAAATAACGGGGCGCAAAATGTTGATGAATTTCTTAAGGTTGAAATAGCTCCTGATGAACAGGCGCTTAACATGGCCGCTGATGCTAATATGCGCCCTACTAATCAAGCTATTCCACAGGCCGGAGGTCAGGTATGAGAAGCAGCGCTAGGGATTTTGAACAACTAACAAGAGATGCAACTTGGTTAGATATTGAAGATGAGATTAATATCTGGATTGAGGAGATTAGGAATAATCTTGAGGCAGATGAAATTAGCTTAGAGGAAGTACCGGCACTTCGTGGAGCTATTAAGGCTCTTCGAAATGTTCTAAATATGCCGCTGATATTAGCGGAGCAACTTAAGGATGAGGAGAAAGACGATGGTAAAGCATGAAATGCAGGAAGAAATTAACGATCTGTTGGAGGAGTTTGATGATGCGGAAGGCTCAGACGAAGCAAGTGATTCATTGGAAGAGGGCGAAGAGGTATCGGAAGAAGGTGGATCAGCTTCGGAAGATGAGGAATTTGCGGAAGATGAGATTGATTCGGGAAGTGATGAAGACGATGCCGATGCTGCTGATGATGCTGTGGCTGATGATTCTGATGATGAATTAGTTGCAGATGATGCTGTTGATGATTCAGAAAATGATGATGAAGCTTCTACTCCAGATCCTAACCTTAGTGTAATAGAAGAACTTCGGGCTCAGAATCAGAAACTTATGGAGATGATTCAGGCAGGGAATAAAGTTGAAGAGAAACCGGTGGATAAATCTGAAGAGAAAAAGCCGGCTAAGACTCTTGATTCTCTGATGAATGAAGTCTCTTTTGAAGAGATTATGAGTGATAAAGATTTATTCATGAGCTTTATGCAGAATGCAATGCAGATTGCTCAAGAGCAAAGTGTTGAGCGGGTAGCTACTACGATGCCTCAGTTCGTAATGAATCAGGTAGAGCAGCAGAGAGTTTTGACAGAAGCTACCACTAACTTTTATCAAGGTAATGAGAAGTTGGTTCCTCACAAAAAGATTGTAGGGATGTTAACCAATGAGGTTATTGCCGAACATCAGGATTGGTCGCTGGATCAGGTACTTACAGAAACAGCTGATCGTTCTTACAAATTGCTTAATCTTAAAAAAGAGGCGCTGAGTCAGGATACGCCTGATGCGCCACAAGGGAGACGGAATAAGAAGCCGGCTCTTAATAAACGAAATTCTTCTGGTAAGCGCGCAACGCCTAAGCTGAGCAAGCTTCAGAAGGAAATCAATGACCTTTTGTAATGGAGATGTATAATGGGTAGTCCTTTTTTCGGCCTTCGGGCTTCAGATGATTTTACAGTTACCGGTCAGCGTCCTCAGAATTGGCGTGAGCTGATGCTTTTGCTTTATCCGAATGGTGATCTTCCTCTTACGGCGTTGATGTCTAAGATGAAAAATGAAAGTACTGATGATGCTCACTATCATTGGTTTACCAAGAGCCTTCCGACACAGAGTGCCAGCCTTGTTGATAATGGAGCTTATACTAACAGCACCTTAGCTACTGCTTATGTTAGCGGCGGGTCTGCTGGAGATACTCTTTATCTTAAAATGGCTGCCGGTGATCTTGTGCAGTTTCGGGTTAATCATCAGATTTTGATTCGAGATGAATCTGATTTGACTGTTGATGTTAATGCAGTGGTTGCGGCAAAGGGTAGTACATACCTTGAAGTAACTTTATTGGAAGATGATGATAACAGTTCTCTCGGCGATTTGTCAGATGCTGATTATGTTCTGATCATCGGTAACGCTAATGCTGAGGGAGCTCAGATTCCTGATGCTATCAGTTATGATCCGACTGAGCATGATAACTATACGCAGATTTTTCGGACGCCGTTGGAGATCACTCGGACAGCGAAGAAAACTCGTCTGCGTACCGGAGATGCCTACAAGGAGGCTAAGCGTGAAGCTCTTGAGATGCATGGGATTGAGATGGAAAAAGCTTTCCTATGGGGCACTAAAGCTCTAACTACCGGAAGCAACGGGAAGCCTCAGCGTTATACGCAGGGACTGATCGGGGCGATTAAGAGTGAAAGCGACAGTGTCAGTAATTATGTTCTCGATGAAGATTTCGATGGAACTACTTGGCTGAATGGTGGTGAAGATTGGCTTGATAAATGGTTGGAGATTATTTTCCGGCATGGCTCAGATACTCGTATGGGCTTTGTAGGAAGTGGCGCGCTGTTGGCTATTAATAAGCTGATTAAAGATCGTGGGCATTTTGAGTTCAGTGAGAAGACT
>QNBZ01000164.1 GCA_003644295.1 Planctomycetota bacterium | reverse complement strand
TACCAAAACCGATGGTATCATTATAACGGCGATAACCAAACCTATCCAGCCGGTGGCGGCGCTGTGATTGAAGAATATCGCTATACCGCCAATCAGGCAGGCAAAAGCGCAAACGCTTATCAGTCCTCCACTCGGCACGAATACTTCGGCTACTATCAATGTCGCGGAAACCAGATACAAAAAAACAGCAAAAACAAGCCACCAATTCATAAAGCTATCCCTTACAAAAGTACCTAAAGTGACAGCAAAGCTGTCATTCTGAGCGAAGCGAAGAATCTCTTTTTCGTTGGCCAGATCCTTCGGCTGCGCCTCAGGATGACACGTAAGTGTCACTTTAGCTCACTTTGCTTTAACTACAACTCTGTTGCCGTGAATTTCTATTATCTCGACTTCGGTGCCTTTGTCAAGGAATTCGGCGTTGGCGACCACGTCAATCATCGCATCACCAAATTTCGCTTTTCCCGTAGGGCGCAGTGTCGAAACTACCGTGCCGATGTCGCCTATGTTTACGTTTATTGCTTCGCTTTCCGGCGGAGCAGTCATACTAATCTCCAATTCACCACCCTGCTTTGCAGCTGTCGGCACAAGAATAAGTCCACTGAGGAAATGTAATTTAGGCAGATATTTTGTAAGCATCCACGCCAGAACGACGAATCCCACAAAGCCAAGCGATAGTCCCATAACTCCGTTTGTGAATAACTGCCAGTCAAATTGGGTTTGTGGCCAAGGCAGCTTGTCCGGCGGATTTTTGATGAGCATACCGAACAAGCCGGCTAATATACACGCTATCCCCAGAAAGCCAGCTATGCCGAAACCGGGCAACACAAAAATCTCCACCATAAGCAGCAACAACCCAATAACGAACAATGCCACTTCCACCCAGTTAGCCAGCCCGACGAGGTATTTGCTGCCGATTATTACCGCAAAGCATATAACCGCCGTCAGCCCTGGCAGTCCGATGCCCGGCGTGTTAAACTCAATATAAACCCCTAACAGTGCCAGCATAACAAGTACAGCCATTACCGCTGGCGAATTCAGCCATCTGACCATCTCTTCCGACCAGTTGGTTTTAAGCACAAGCGGTTCGTCGGCAAAGGTTACGCCGTCACGCTTAGCCAAAAAATCCAGCGCACCTGCCAAATCCTTAACTTGCGTTCTCGCTATGCCGTACTCGGTGGCTTTAGCAGCAGTTAGAGTTAAAAGCTCATCTTTACGCACAATCAATTCTTTGCTGTCCAGGTCATAAACATTTGGGTCTTTGGGCAGTTGGTCGCTTTCAAAAAATTCACATTTGCCGCTCTGCAGATTCTTCACCCGATAAACTTCCGTCTGCATACTGACCATCGCTTTTAACAGTGCAGCGGGATAACCGTTTGCCTCCGCCGCCCTGCTGAAAGCTGCACGTGTAAAGCTCTCGGCTTTTTCACGCTCGACCCCTTCCAGTTTGCCGCCGAGCTGAATTGGAGCACAATCGCCAATGGTGGTATTTTCGAGCATTATTATATCTTGGCAGGAAACGCTTATCATTGCACCGGCTGAAATCGCTTCGGTTGTTATGTACGCAACTGTGTGGACCTTTTTACCCGCTTCAAGTATAAAGTATTTGGATATATCGTCGCCTGATTTGAGAAGACCGCCGTAAGTACCGATTTCATAAATGATATATTTTGCCCCCCTATCGAGCGCCAACTGCGTTCGTCTGCGAATGGATTTATATAATCCATCATCAATCAAACCTTTACAGACGATTACCGCTGCTTTTACGGCAGGGGAATCCTTGCCTGTATCGTTCGGCTCGGCTGGCAGGAACGATGCCAAAAACAGCAACAGACACAGCAAAACAACAGCTATTTTTCCGAACGGATTATTCACATCTGGCATTGTACCCCCCTGTCGCTGAATTGGCAAGATAAAGGTTATGAACCGGACGAAATTTTCGGCTCAACCCCGTCCCATTGCAACCCCCCTACCACCGCTTGTGCGATATTGGTCAGGTGGTCGCCGATTTTCTCGAGGTTGTCAACCATATCGATAAATATCAGTCCAGTCTGAGGCGAGCAGGCACCTTCAGTCATCCGTCTGACGTGGCTGCGACGGAAGTCGATTTGCATCTTGTTGACATTCTTTTCACTCTCCAGCGCCGATTTGGCTGTTTCAACATCATTATTTTTCAAAGAGGAAATGATGTAATCAAACATCCGGTTCACTTCATTTTTTAACTCGGCAGATTCAGCTTGTGCGGAGCTGCTGAACGATATTTTCTGGTCGATTTTACGCTCGGCAATTTCGGCAATGTTCACGGCGTGGTCGCTAACACGCTCAAGGTCATTAACCGTATGCAGTAACACCGGCAGTTCCACGGCTAACTTACCCGAAAGCTCTTTCCTTGAAAGGGCAGCGAGATATGACGTAATTTCATACTGGAAATTATCAACTGCATCTTCTATTTTCAGGGTTAGTATAAGTTTTTTTCTGTCGTTTTTGTCAAGGCCTTCAATAGCATGGTTAACGGCATCTTTTGCAACCTCCGCCATCCGGACAATCTCGCGTCTTGCCTGGTCCATTGCAATTTCCGGCGTCTCGAGCAGGTGTTCTTCTAAAACTATCGGTTTTGTGATAGCATCTTCGGCTTTGGCAGGTATTATTTTGATTACTATTGCCTCAAGCCAACGAATAAGTGGAAGGAACACGAGCGTATTGAATACGTTAAATGTACTGTGGGCGACTGCTATATGCAGCATAACTGTACTCTGCGTTAGCTTGAATGGCGTTATCCATTCGACAACACTGCTGAAGCAGCCTGTCCAGACCAGCGGCAGCATATAAAGCACGCCGATAACGTTGAATAACGTGTGGCCTCGGGCTGTTCGACGAGCGGCTACCGATGTGCGAATGGATGCAATTTCAGCGGTGATTGTCGTACCAATGTTATCGCCAAGTATAAACGGTATTGCAACTTGCAGCGCTACCGGCCAATCAAGGCCGAATGCTCCGTTAAATGCAAGTATTTGCACCATTGCTATGGTAGCCGAACTGCTTTGCAGCAACATCGTAAAAAGTGTCCCGGCCAGAACCGCCAGAATCGGATTGTGTCCGAGCCATATCAGAGCTTGCTGGGCCTGTTGACTGTTGCGCAGAGGGCTAAAGGCATCCTTCATAAATCCAATGCCGGTAAATAAAATGCCGAAACCAAGCAGTACCTGGCCGACGTTGCGCATTTTCTGCGTTTTGCCGAGCGTTTGCAGCAGAAACCCTACACCGATAGCCGGCAATGAATAAGTTGTAATTTTGAAGGCCGCCAGACCTGAGACCGACACCAGCCATGCGGTAAAGGTCGTCCCCACGTTTGCACCAAGAACAACGCACAAGGCCTGCTTTAGCGGCAACAAACCAGCATTAACAAAACCAACCACCATAACAGTCGTCGCTGAACTGGATTGTATCAGGCAGGTAGTGAACGCACCGACTAAAACCGCTATTATGCGGTGTTTGGTAAGCGAGGAAAGAAGTTTGCGAACCTTCTGGCCGGCAGCTTTTTTCAGACCATCCGACATCAGGCCCATTCCAAACAGAAACAGCCCCAACCCCCCTACCGTCCCGAAAATCATATCCTTAATCATAATCTCGTATCTCGTGAAAGGAACTTATAATTTTTGACTTTTGCATTTTTAATTTCTTATGCCAGCTTGCATAAAATCTCCACGCCCTGCTCAATCTTGTTATCACTGGCCGCGTAACTTATTCTGAAATGCGTATCTTTTTCGCTGAATACATTGCCCGGTATAACCAGTACATTATTGGCAATGGCCTTTTCCACGAAATCTGTCGCTGAGCCGCCCGGTGCTTTTACAAATGCGTAAAATGCTCCACCGGGCTTAACCAGTTCAAACTTATCTTTCAATCCATCATAGAGCAGGTCTCTTTTTTTTCTATAGACATTTACAAAATTGCTGACGTCATAGTCCAAAGCGGCTATTGCCGCTTTTTGAAACGGAGCAGGTGCACAGACAAAAGTATATTGCTGTAATTTAGTCATCTCTTCGATTACATCTTTGATGGACTCGTGAACAGCAGCATACCCCAGCCGCCAGCCAGTCATCGCATAAGCTTTGCTGAAGCCGCGCAGCAGAATGGTCTTGTCATAATAATTGGCTATACTTGGAGAATCACTGTCATAGCAGAACTTCTCATAGATTTCATCTGTCATAATGAGTATATCTCTTTCCGCCGCTACTTTGGCAAGCGCTTTGATTTGCTGTTCGGAATATACTACACCGGTTGGATTACAGGGTGAGTTGAGTATGAGCAGCTTGGTTTTGGCGGTTATGGCCCGAGTAATTTTTTCGACAGGCAGTTCAAAGTCCGGATAGCTGTCGAT
>QNBZ01000163.1 GCA_003644295.1 Planctomycetota bacterium | reverse complement strand
CAATCAGACCAAAGCTGCAAAGGTGTTAGGCATAAGCGACCGAACCCTGAGAAATAAAATACGTCAATATCGACCACAACTCCAGCTATCGGAGCAGTTGGCCTGAATAGGGTTGAAGAAATAACGGATAGTAAAAAACTATATTGTTAACTTGACTGACTTTTTAGTTGTCATTTTAACTGTGAGATTCTTCACTACGTTCAGAATGACAGGGCATGTATGTTTTTACTATAGCAACATTTATACAAAAGTCAGTCAAGTTGAGTATATCCTATACTCTAATTTGAGGTAAGTGAAAAATGGCAGATGCCGAAGATACAAAGAAACCAGAGCAGGCGAAAAAAGCAGAAGATACAAAACAGCCGGAGCAGGCAAGTCCGGGAAAGGACGATGAAAAGGCCTCTGGCGGCGGCACTTTACAGTGGATAATAATGGCTGTTGTAGTAGTTCTATGTGCCGGCTCCGGATTTGCAATTGGCCGGTTGTTCGCCAGCTCTCCGGTGCATAAGACAACCGAATCTTCTCAAGAAGATGAACCGGCACAGCCAGAGTACCTGAAATCGGATGAATCGGCGACCGGCTCTCAACAATCCTGGTATTATGATTTAGACCCTGTTGTGGCAAATCTTGATGAACCAGGCGTAACACGTTACATCCGAACAGTTTTAACATTGGAGATAAGCTCTGCGATAGATAACAAGAAAGGCACAGCACTTCTTGAGGAGAAAAAACCTGTTCTGAAAAACTGGCTTACTGTTTATCTTGCCGGCCTGACGCTGGAAAACGTCAGAGGCGACAGAAATCTAAAACGCATTCAATCGCAGGTATTAGACGCTTTTAATGAACAACTTTTCCCCGACACCAAGCCGAAAATCAGACGCGTTCTTTTTAAGGAATTTGCCGTACAATGAGTAACGAAGCTGCCGACAATTCTGCCCCCGAGCGCAAGGGAGACGTAAGCGGCGACAAAATACAACAGCTCATCGCTATAGTCGGCTCGCAGAGAGCGGATAGCAGCGACCAGATAGAAGCTGCCGAGTATAATTGGCGCCAACCTCACTACTTTAGCATCTACCAACTCAAAATGATTGATGATTTTACAAAGAAAACAGCGGAAGCGATGGCCGAAAAATTTTCCGCTTTATGCCACGGTGATTTCAATGTAACAATTGTTTCGACCACGCAGCACTTTGCAGACGAGCTTCTTACCCAGCCGGCAGATAACGAATCGCAGCGCACCGAAAATTACTACCTTACTTTCGGCGCAGACCACAGTGAGCCGTTCGGGCTGGTCGGCATACCCACACAAACGGCAATTAGCTGGACAACACAATTGCTTGGTGATACCGAATCCACAGAAAACTCCGACAGGAAGCTGTCGCAATTAGAAAAGTCGCTTCTTTTAGATATCGCATCCGCACTCATTGATGCGCTTTCAACCCATCATAATAGTTACAATTTCCAGCCGGTCGGCCATATTACCACTGGACGGTTACCTCTTGAATTGGAACGGACAGAACAACTATGTAAGATTACCTTCGACATCAAAAAACCAGATTCACAGGAAGCCGATGAAACCGGCAAGGCCTACTTCTTAATACCCTCCAGCCGGCTGGAATCTGTTGTGGGAAATAACGTTCAGGCCGACAACGAATTCTCATCAGAAGATGTTTCAAAAGCGATGCTTGAGCATATACATCAGACCCCGGTTTCGGTTACGGCTCAATTAGCTTCAGCAGAGCTTACCTTTGAAGAGTTAATAAATCTTCAGCCGGACGACATATTGCTACTCGATAAAAAAATCAGTGAGCCGATAGAGTTAATCGTTGAAGGTAAAACGGTTCTTCACGGCAAACCTGCGAAATCAGATGGCAGGTACGCCGTAGTAATTACAGAAACTCAATAATTAGAAGGAAACAGAAATATGGCAGATACAACCCAGGCAGTTGAAGAAAAGACGGAAGAAAAGCCCCAGGCGGACGGAGGGGCAAAACAAGACACCAAAACGCAGGCACAATCTGTCGAACTTTCCGAGGCGGCTGCTACCGGCAATACCGGCGCCGGCACAAGCATTGGTATTTTACTGGATACGAAAATACCAGTTACGGTTGCTGTCGGCAAAAAGGATATACCTATCCAGCAGCTTCTACAACTCGGGCCCGGCTCGGTATTAAAGCTCGATAAATCCATCGATACGCCGGTAGATTTATATCTGAAAGATACTAGGTTCGCCACCGGAAATGTTGTTGTAGTGGAAAACAGGTTCGCTGTCAAAATAGAACAGATTCTTGGTGCAGACGCCGCCGCAAACCAGACGAAAGCATAAAACAAAGACACGAAATGCAGAATAGAGAGTACGAAATAACAAATGTGCCTCTGTCGTCACAGAGCAATATTATTGTAGTTCTGGGCATAGTAACAGTTCTGGCCACGCTTTTAATCCCTCTGCCGACGCCGCTGCTGGATATGCTTTTGGCATGTAGTATATCGTTGGCCGTGGCTGTTTTAATAGTTACTCTCTCGTCAAAAGAAGCGCTTGAATTATCTACGTTTCCTTCGCTGCTTCTTTTCGTAACGATGTTCCGACTGTCTCTTAATGTCGCTTCGACCAGATTGATACTTCTGCACGGCAATGCCGGGAAAATCATCCAGACCTTCGGCGATTTTGTTGCCGGCGGCAGCTTCGTCGTTGGACTTGTGATATTCTTAATCCTTGTTATTATCCAGTTTATAGTAATAACAAAAGGCGCCGAGCGAATAAGCGAGGTTTCCGCTCGTTTCACTCTTGACGCTATGCCCGGCAAGCAAATGGCAATTGACGCCGACCTCAACGCGGGGACCATCACCGAGGCCCAGGCCAACAAACGAAGAGCGAAAATTGTCAAGGAAAGCGAATTCTACGGCGCAATGGACGGCGCCAGCAAATTCATTCGCGGCGATGCCAAAGCCGGTATCATAATCACCGCAATTAATATCATCGGCGGCATAGCTATGGGATATTCACGCGGGATGACGATAGGAAACGCCATAAGAACTTACTCTGTCCTCTCTATCGGTGATGGACTTGTCAGTCAGATACCATCTATGATAATCGCCGTAAGTTCTGGTTTTCTGGTAACCAAGATTTCTTCCCGGTACAGCGTCGGCCAGGATTTGTCCAAGCAGTTTATGAAGACCGCTCAACCATTAACGATGGCATCTTTCGTCATCGCTGCGATGGCATTGGTGCCGGGGTTGCCTGCCATACCATTTTTATTGTTGGCAGCCGGCGCCGCTTTCGCTGGACGAGTCGTGGCTAAAACCGAAAAAGACCGCAAGAAAAAGCTCGAAACACCATCACAAAAAGCAAAAACGGAAAAATCCGCCGAAGGCGCAGTCGAAGAACTGCTGGACATCGACAGAGTTTCTGTGCAGGTCGGCGTCAGACTCATTTCGCTGGTTGACCCGCGCAAAGACAGTACCATTTTCGACCGCATTGGAGCGCTGCGGAGAAAATTTGCACAGGAACTCGGGGTTATTATACCGCTGGTTCGCCTGCGGGATAATATCAACCTCGAACCTGCAAGTTATGAGATTAAACTTTTCGACCACGTAATAGCAAAAGGCCGATTAGAGCCAAATATGTTTCTCGCTATGGACGCCGGCAGTGTCCAAACAAAAGTAGGGGGCATAGAAACCACCGAGCCAGTTTATGGATTGCCTGCATTGTGGATTGCTCCGGCGGACAAAGAAAAAGCTGAATTAAACGGATACACCGTAATCGACCCGGAATCCGTGTTCATCACACACTTATCTGAAATACTAAGAAAACACGCTGACGAGCTATTGACCCGTGAAGACGTACAGCTTCTCGTGGACCGACTTCGCAAAACCCAGCCATCATTGGTCGGAGAAGTTGTTGGCGAACTCGTGCCAATTGGAATGCTTCAGCGAGTGCTTAAAAACCTTTTGAAAAATGCAATACCCATTCGCGAGCTGACCATCATACTGGAATCGCTGGGAGAACACGCATCAAAAACCAAAAATACCGATGTTTTAACTGAGATGGTTCGCAAATCATTAAGCAGAACTATTACCAACCAGTATAAGGACGAGCAGGGTAAAATCTCCGCTATAACACTGGAGCCGGCTCTCGAACATCAAATGACCTCGAGCTTACAACAGGAAGCGGACAGAATAAATCTTGGCTTACCATCTGAGATGGCGATGGATATAAGCGCAAAAATTGCACAGGCATATAAAGCCGCAATGAACAAAGGCAAAGACAAGATATGCTTACTTTGTGATTCAACACTGCGCTGTCCATTAGCCGCGATGCTATCAAGAACAGTACCACCGTTGCCGGTCATAGCTTATGACGAAATTGTGCTTGGAACTGAAATAGAACCGATAGAAACCATATCCGCTCATCAGGCTGAGTCAGCAGCAACAAAT
>QNBZ01000162.1 GCA_003644295.1 Planctomycetota bacterium | reverse complement strand
GTCAAAAAGCGCATTTACTTAGTCCAATTGGTATTAGTTGTCGTTTTAACTGTGAGATTCTTCACTACGTTCAGAATGACAGGGCCTGTATGTTTTTACTATAGCAACATTTATACAAAAGTCAGTCAAGTTGAGTTATTTAAAAGTCAATAATTGCGAACTTTGAGGTTATTGGTTGCTTAAAAGCGGCATCCCGATTTCAGCAGGATTACCGCCGGATTCAAAAAACTTGCATTGCACGGTGAGTTGTGGTATTTTCATCGTCAGCTGGTTCAGTAGACTAACGATATGATAGGCTATGCTGCAAATATCGGATTAATGTAAAACTTTATGGAGACCTGATTATGGATGACAGCGGAAAAAAACGAGTTATGGTAGCAATCGTTGTGATATGTCTGGTTGCAGCGGGTGTAATTACTTTTATTTTTAATAATCCCTTCAGCAGCAGCAGCGGCCCAAAAGGGCCGGTACAAATGCTTTGTGTTAATCCCGATTGCGGATATGCTTTTGAGATTAGCCGAAATGAATACAGAAAACAGATGATGGAAAAAGGTCCGATGGGGCCGATGATGATGGGGCCTATGACCGCTCTGCACGCCTTTACCTGTCCTAAGTGCGGTAAAAAGTCTGCTTATGTGGCCACCAAGTGCCCCAAATGCGGCAAGGTTTTCATCCCCAATTATAGTATAACCGACGATTATCCGGACAGGTGTCCGGAATGCGGCTACAGTGCTATGGAGGAAAGATACGGCAAGAGAAAAAAGGCAAAATAACAAAGTCAGCGATGTGTGTCTTTGGCAGGCAACCTGTACCATGCACGATATTCCTTGTTTAGTTCTTGTGCCCCTTTTACTGGCGAACCCGGATTTAAGTAATTCTGATATTCCCAGCAGGCAAGTCCTTTTACATATGGGTCGGCTGCCTTTATTTTTTTAATCAAGTAAGGAAAAGAAACCGCCTCAGTCATATCAGCATAACATGTTTTTGTGTCGCGGTAGAACAGCTCAACCACATCCCAAAGGGTTACGTTATGTTTCTTAAAAACAGGATAAGCAGCTGCAAACCATTTTCCAATTTCTGCATACGGAGCGGTAGAATCCTGAATGGCACAAATATCAAGTCCTTCGACTTCGCTGAGAATTGCATCCCATTCGGCGGCGAATTCTTCATGGGTTGTCGCATCTTTTCCAACTGTTAAATATGACGTGAACCACGGCGAAAACGCAACCGGCTTGTCCGGAGTCAGGTGTTTCAGGAAAAGAGGCAGCGCTCTTAAGAGTGTCATCACATCGCCGCGGTGTGTGCGGTCGCCGGCTTCATGCGGGATATACCAACCCCAAAAATTGCTGCGCCGGCCATAAAGATTATTCAGCTCCGTAAAGATACGCTTGTTCATTTCCAACTCGGCAGTTGCATCCCATTGTTTCCCCTCGAATTGTAAGTGAAATGTGTACAACACGCCGGAGAGCATTATTTGCATTCCGTGCTCTTCAGCTAAGTCAAATATTTTTCCGTAACCGTCATAGTCTAATTGGTTATGAAGTATTTTTGATGGGAAATAAACCTTATCGCCAAGCCCTCCGCTGAGAACAATGAGATTGATGCCGTCTTTTTCCATATTGTTGAACAAAGCTTCGACTTCGTCGTCTTTCCAATCCTCAAGTGGGAAATATTCCGGCGTTGGTTTGCCAAAAACAATTGGTGTGCAGGTAATCATTTTGACCGACGAATTGGCTGCTCTGCCTGGCATTGTAATCTTTGTTTCGTTGTTTAGCCATTCGCCCAGAATATCAGATGGCCGGCGTTTACTGCCGATTGCCTCAAACGGCTGCGGAGGCAAATTTATAAAACAGCTACGCAGCGCAACAAGTTCGTCTCTCAGATTGTTTGCATTTTCGATAGGACAAGCATTAGGGTCCTGCATAGTTTTACGCAAATTTTCGAGATAGGTATCAAGCAAAGGCACAGAAATAAATTTAATAAACTCTGCCGTATCATTCAACGCATAATTACCAAACAATTGGCCCGATGCATGCTCAAGCATCATAAGCCGAAGCAGACGATTTGTTCCCGGCTCATTGGTCATACGATATATCGAATCAGAAAGACAGAACCGACGGTCTGTGTTAAGAATATCAGCAAGAGCTAAAAGCGCATTATGCGCAGCTTTGGCCTGAATTTCAAACTCTGCCCGGTTTTGCTTCAGTGCTGCCGCTCTTGCCTGCTGCAAATGCAGACGAGAAACCGTATGCAGGACCGTACGGCCCAAATCGACAAGCTGAGTGGAATAACATTGGTTAGCCCGCTGGTTATCACGAATTGAAAGGGCATCTTTAAGCATATTAGTTAATTTGTCGGTTAATCCTTTTTCAGTTGGACTAAT
This sequence comes from Planctomycetota bacterium, assembly GCA_003644295.1. GTDB lineage: Bacteria > Planctomycetota > Phycisphaerae > Sedimentisphaerales > Anaerobacaceae > B140-G9. The sequence continues at coordinate 2,051 of QNBZ01000162.1, read as the reverse complement.
GCCGTTGGTGGTATATTGGTATGGCAATCGCATTGTAGGTACATCTTGCGGAAAGTTTTCATATCTCACTCTTGCACATTTCATCATTATTTTGCCGTCACGCCGGCCAAACCGATGCTCAAAATACCACTCTATATTTTGGTTGGGATTGTTGGCATCCGTAAACAAATCGATTGTTTTTCCGGTCCACGCAAATTCACCAATTAGATAGTCGATTAAGGGATTAACCTGAATAATTTCATCCCAGTGTATTACTCCCTGTAGAGTTCCCTTGTCTTCCTTGACGTATTTTCCCCATTCTGCAAAAAACTTTTGTCCCGGCATAGAAAGTCCACCTGTGCCGACATCCTGTCCTGCGTAGCCCAAAATTGAGCCAATAATCCATTTATGCGGCTCGAAATGCTCCGTAAATTTCACTGGAGGATTATTATAGAAAACATTTGGGTATACCACACTCACCATTGTGATGTCTTTAGACAAGGCATGCGTGTAATTTTTCGATGCCTTTCTTAATTGTTCCCAGGGTAATTTGTTTGGGTCTTTTGTCTCATTGATTTTTTTTGCAAGTTCGTGCCCAAACCAAGGTCTATAGTCATGCCAATCCCAGTGAAAAAATTCAGCCTTTGGGTCAATCTCAAGAATCCATTTTCGCTGGGCATTAACTGCATCAGCTAATAATTTACCCTTATCCGGGTCCAATGGATTATCCGGATCTGGTGAGCTTTCCTCGCGGTAGGTAATCCAGTACCGATGGTCTGTACCAAAAGTTTTAATAAATGTTTTCCACAATCGCTGATTGTATTCTTTGCTGCGAGGGTCTGTAAAAGCCAGAGTGGGACTTCTGCCAGCAGCTCCGAAATAAGCGTGATGCGGCAGATTTGTCCAATCTATCCATGTTCCCTGCGGATAAACACGCTGGAGGGTTTCCTCGAAATTACCGAGATAAAAATTGTATTCGAACTTCAGACCTAATTGCTCACGTCCGAATTTAAGAACCTTCTGCATCAATCTGGTTGTTTCCTGCGGTGAACGTCCCCAGCCGGCCATAATTGAATAATGCGCACCCCAAAAATCTTCAACATCGTTCCAGACCTCTTTGTCATAAGGGGCAGTTTCCGGAAAAGCTCTTCGATGCACATCACCCCATAATCTGGTATAGCCCACCGGATACAGCAGCACAGAGTTAAAGCGTCTTTGTGCCAGCCAGCGAAGATGACTGACCCACTGTTCGTAACCCCAGTTTGCGGGATGGCCACGGTCGGCACCGTAATAACGCGTCCATATCCACTGGCAGCGATAGTTAAATTTCGGCTTGTTTATTATCGTCTTGAACGGCTTATCAAACGGCGGCAATATCTGCTCAGTTACGCTGTCAGGAACATTTTCACCATCTTCAAAAAAGCCGCACCCCGCCTTGTTTTGCAGATAGTCATACACACCATACAGCACCGCTCGGCTGTTCCAGCCGGTGATATAAACAATTTTGCCATCGTCGCTTAAGGCAACGCAATAGCCGTCACTTTGTACTGGTATATCGCTAAGTAAACCTTTGAATTTATCAGCCATAGTTGGGTATGTACTCGGCGTACCCAAAACAAAACCAGAACTCGGCTTGTTCATTTTTGGCTTGGGTGCTTTATTGACAGTTTTAGGTTTTCGTGCTTCATTTTCTGCAGTTGCTCGTTTAATTTCAATAGCGTAAGATTGGCAGATTTTAGGATTGTAAGACGTTGTTGTCAGCTTGTTTGTTGCTAAACAATTATAACGCAGGACAATAGGCCGTCCGGTTATCCTGCTAAGGTATCTGTGCAATTCGCCGGCTGCATATCGTTCAACGGTCGAATTGCCAAAATAGATACATATCTCTTTCTTGTCTGCAGTAGGTTCTGCACTTTTTGCTGCTGAAACACCGATAAGCAAAAGGCAAGCGGACACAGCAGTAATCCAGTTTGTCAGCGTAGTTCTGTGTAGATATTGTTGTAACATACCATCTCCTTTGTAGAACAGTTTACTTGAACCGACCATCGGTCAGAGTTTGAGTAGGGCTCTTT
>QNBZ01000161.1 GCA_003644295.1 Planctomycetota bacterium | reverse complement strand
TCTATTAGATCATCGAAAAACTGAGACCAAGCAAGAACTGTACGTGCGAGCTCACTCTCATTGACTTCGCCGTCTGGGGTAGACGAGTAGCGCGAACGAGCCCCCTTGGCTAAAATACGAACAGAGATTCTTCTATCTGAAACGCGTAGTCCAATAACATCACTGGTGAATTCCGGGGCCTTTTCACGCGAAGCGAGGATGCCATGGGGGACCTCGTAGAGTTGATATTCTCCTCCTAAAGTTCGGAATGGAGGCCCAAACCGAGTGAACTGTTCATTACGCTGTGGAAGATACACGGCCGCCCTGGTAGAAATAGACAAAACAGGGCTACCATAGAATGGAAAACTCACTAAACTAGATGATAGATCTTTGGTTTCTTCCCTGATGCCCACCGACCACGGCCAGAAGTGAAACTGGGCCTCAATTTCGCGTAACATTTAGCCATTATCCTCCAAAGGGCGTGTGACACCTCGCCACTGAAACATGCCTAGAACTTGGCTTTCCTCACGAGCATTCCTGAAGGCATCAGCAAGTTGCTGGTCACCCAATTCATCAATTACGGACTCTACCTCATCTAAGCAAATATTTGCGGCATTATCGCCCAAATCCATGCCGCGTAGCTTTGGTATAATTTTTTGTTCTACCTGATCAGCGAATGCAAGCTTATATCTTTCGTTTTCTTCAACAAGGGGATAGTTGGCCACATAAGTGGCTATTGCCTGTTGTACGCGATACCCAAATGGTCTTCCTACACGATCAAGCGCATCGTTCAGAAGGTTAATCCACTTGGTTGTAATATTAGCCCAAGGCGCATGGTCGATCTCTTTTTTGATCCAGCTTTTCCACTGGGTGTAAGACAAATATTCCCTGGCCCATTCCTGCTCTTGAATATTAATTTGCGAAGGTCTGGTCTTGTTATCGGGTTTACCGAAGCGAAGCATATTCGCCCGGTCCAGTACCTTGTCAGATAATGTTTGCGTCGTTTCATCCTCATTCATCGTCCCAACAAAGAGCACATTATATCCAACCCAGATCCGGAAATTGACTTCCTTTTCAGGCCCAGTATCAAGCGTAATTTCAGCCTTTTGGCGATCTCTCTCATTTTGTGGGTTCTTTACCAACCGCCGCAGCTCTAACTTGGAGAGAAAGTCACTAAAGTAGTACTCAGTTCGTGCTAAATTCATTTCATCTAAAAGAACAAGAAGTATTCTATCTTGCGCCCATTCACCATCAAGCATTGGGAAGGTGCCTTTCTTGTAATTGAACGGATCCATTCGTATAAGTGCGCGAGAAAGTTCTGTAGCTTTATACTTTTTTTCCAGATAGTTATAAAAACCGAACATGTCTTGAGGTGAGTCCCATCGCGGCTGGACGGACATGACCAAAGAGTGCATACCCATCATTCTGGCGTAGTATATCGGAAGGAGAGTCTTGCCCGTCCCTGAGACCCCGGCCAGTACAGTCAATGGATTTATATGATGACATTTCAAACACGTATGAAAGGCATCAATAACACGTTCCGAGAAATTCAGGTTCTCCTCGCGTAAACGCTCCTTAAAGGCTTGGAGGAGCTGGATTTCGTCCTTTATTGCCATCGGACCAGCAGGAAAGGTTTTTTCAGATAAACAATCAGGTTGCACCTCCAAAAGATCAGCATAAGGCCTTAACGAATCCTCGGCTTCAGGCACTTTTGTGCGATCAATCTCTTTTTCTAAAGCATACTGCTTGTCTTGAAGGGCCCTTACCCGAACTTCAAGCTCAGCCCATTGTAGCCGTTTATTTTCTAAATCACGTTCTAATTTTTTGGCTTCTTCACTAGCTTCCTTGGCCGCTTTCCGATGTTTTGCTAATTCTTCCTTGTAGGCAGCAATATTAAGGTTCAGCTCTTGAATTTCCTCTCCCAAAGATTGGCGATGTAAAGCCAATTCCTCTGTTTTCCGCTCATATTCGACTAATGTTCTATGAGACTTCTCTATATCCGAATGATACTGTTCCAGCTCCTTTTCAGCATCCTTAATCTGATACTGCACATTACTCAAATCCTCGCTTAACTTCCGAACCTTATCTTGAGCTAACTGAGCGTTTTTTCTAGCCTGCTCTGTTCCCTCCCTGACCTTTTGCGTCTCTGCTCTTAAATCCATCAGAATTCGTTCCAGAGAGATTTTTTCTTTTGTAAGCGCTTCGAGCTTGATACTGTTCTCTGTGACTGACCGCAATATATTCTCATTCTCACGGCTTTTTTGGTCCAGCTCATTGGAAACATCATGAAGTGTTTTCTTTAGTTCGGCCAAACGAGCTTTGATATTTTCCGTCTCAGCTTTCTTACTTTCCAGATCTTCGATCTCCTTTTCCAGCTTCTCAAATGTCTGGGTGAGTAAATACCGCTGATTTTCCAGTTCCCCTACCTCATTTCGTAGACTCTGATTATTTTGTTCCTTAGATGCGCATTCTTGTTCTAAGCGGTTCAGTTCAGCCCTCAGCCGCTCTTGCTCCTCTCTTTCAGCAGTTAGACGATCTAATTCAGCCTTTTGTTCGTTTATCCACTGAATGAGTTCGTCTTTTTTAGCTTTGAGCATGTCACATTGAGCTGCAAGGCTTGCTACGTTATTGGCATCTCTCACTACAGCTTTCAATCGTTGGCGTTGGTACATATAGAACCCAAACATTACGATCAAAACCACTATTGTTAAAGCTGTAGCCAAAATCCAAAAGATGCCTGGGATTATGGGAAGGATTAGAGTATCCATGTCCAAACCTCTCAATTATTTTGAATGATTTACCATGAAAATACACAAAACCATGTTGAAAAAACAGTCTGTATTTTCATATCCGTGGGTGGCCAGGATATTTTGGATCCGGCCATGCCGGTTTAGCTGACATGCCTCAGCGAAAAGACTCATTTCCTTGTTTCGCTGGCTTTCTTAACTGTGGTGGCTCCCTGTTTAATACTTTCAAAGGATTTATCCAGCTTCACAAGCCGATCATTAAGCTCGAAAAGCATCTTTTTGAGCTTATCGATTGTCTGCACTAGACCGCCTTTCTTACTAAGCAGTCTGTTTCTTGCATCACCAATGAAAGCACTCAAATTTTTCACTTCAGAGGAAAGGTCATTACTGAAATTGGCTAGGCTATTTTTCATGGTCTTAATCTCAGCCACCACATTAGCAAGCTTCTCCATTCTTCTATCCAGATTATTTACCCTTGTGGTGAAATCGCTGTTTATCTGTTTTAGATTTCCAGAATTCTGTTTTAGCTCTGACAGAAGGTTGGCAATTTCTCTATTGTGATCACTGAGGGCATTTACCTTACCATCTAAGGCCGATATCTTATCGTCAAGCGAATTGATTGACTTCTCAAAAGAATTGAACTGGTCCTGTAAGTTTCCCGCCGTACTCTGAAGTTGTGCTACTATAGTTTTCAGGGTGTCTCCGGCCGACAAGACATCCTTGACCGTCCTTTTGGCTGTCTGACTTGTATCCTGTAAAGTTTCAACTGCGTCAGCGACCTTTCCCACCTGCTGTGAAAGTTTGTTGGCTTGGCCTGAAAAAACAGTTGACTGCTCTGTGGTTATGTCAATAGCTTTGGAGAGTCTATCAATCGGACCGTTTGGAGTATTTAGTGCTTTCGCTGTCTGATCGATCTTTTGGCGTGAGGACTCAAGATTACTGGCAATTGTAGTAAAACGCTTAGAAAGAGACTGTAATTCGCTCCTATCTCTTGCCATCTGCTCTAACACACGTTTCTTATTCTCTTTCTGTTGCTCTAATCCACTGACATCAGCCTTTAATTTTGCGATCTTCTGCTGCAAATTGTCTTTTTGCCTTTGCAAGTTATCGTTGCTTGCCTGAAGAGCAGCCACCTTTTGTTTGATGGCCGAGGATCGAGCTTGGGCTTGTTTTATTTGGCTTTGCAAACTTACATATTCTCGTCTTGCCGCTTGCACAGCACTAAGTGTCTCGGTGCGGGTGGCCTTTGTATCTTCGAGCTTTTTTTGAGCATTTTCCACCTGGATCTTTAAGGAATCCGCTTCCGTCCGTAACGCACTTACCTTGCCTTCAAGATTCGCTATGGTGTTGTTTAATTCTTGTTGCTTTACTTGAAGCGAGGGCAGTTCTTCCAAAATCTCAGCATATGCCTTTTTGTTCTTCTCAAATTGAATTTTATCCCGTTCTAACACCCTTCGCTTAGTTTCCAATACCGCTCGTTCGTGCTCTAGGTTCACAATCTTCCAACCAAACAAAATGCTTAAAATGACGATAAGCAAGATTAATCCCCCTAGGATCAAAGGGGAAGGAAATGACCGGTCAAGGGCACTGCCCGAAGGGACATCTTTAGCCTTATTGGGCTTGGAATTAGGATGGTCATAGCCATTATTTTTATTTTCCATTGTCGCTGTATACCTCCATTATTTCCTTTATGCAGCCATCTAAGTCTTCTCT
>QNBZ01000160.1 GCA_003644295.1 Planctomycetota bacterium | reverse complement strand
TCAGGGGCTGGATTATAACCTCTGCACCGCAGACAATAAGCTCTTCAGTGCTTATTTGAGGATATTGGTCAATAGTATGGCTGATAGCATTTTCTCCGCCGGCCAACTCAATCAGTTCATTTACAAAGGTATTTCTGCCGGCCACTCGTAATGGCTCTGCCTGCACAACCCACAAGACCTTTATTCGCCGCTGGTCGGACGTCGCTCGTTGTTCGTTCAGCGAGATATGATTTTTAATATCCATAACCAACCCTTCGGCCTCGAGATGTTTTCCCGTAACGTCGCCGATTTTTTGAATTGCAGTGAACAACTCTTCTATCTTATCTATCTTTAGAGTTAAAACCTGATAGCCCAGCCGACTCAAGCTATCCGCAACGGACTTTTGCTGCTCGAACCATAACGTAATTACCAAGTCCGGCCTAGATGCGATAATTGCTTCGGTGTTCGGCTGCCAGAATGTCCCGACCTTGTTTTTGCTGACCGCCTCGGGAGGATAATCACTGTTACTGGAGACCGCAACTATTTCCTCATCAAGTCCCAGAGCAAAAAGAATCTCAGTGATGTTCGGAGCCAGCGATACAATTCTTACCGGTTTATTAAGTGAGTCAGTAGAATTGGGTACGGAAACGCTGCGATGGTAGAAAGCAGCTACAACTGTTATCGAACAAACAAAAGCAACTACCAGAATCATCCATAGTTTTTTCATAATCACGTTCTCTTAAACTGCTTTTCCAAATCGCTTATTGAAAATTTTATCGTAGTGGGTCTGCCGTGCGGACAGCGACTTGCTCTTTCGACGGTCTCCTTATCGGCAAGCAGTTGTTCTATTTCACTGTTGTTCAGCTTTTGGCCGGCTTTGATTGCCGCCTTGCAGGAAGCCATACTCAAGACCTCGTCGAGCAACTGTTCCGGCACAAGCGTTTCATCCTTACGGTCGAGTAAATCAATTAAATCCCGAACAAAATCGAGCGGTTCGGCCTTTGCCAGTATGGAGGGAAACGCCTGTACCGCATAAGTTTCTGGGCCAAACGCCACAAGCTCGATTCCTAATTTTCCAATCAGTTCGGCATTTCTTTTCAGCGCCTCGGCCTGACTATCGGTTAGTTGAAAACTCTCCGGTATCAGCAGCCGCTGTGATTCGAGTCTGCCGGATGAGATTCGTCTTTGCAAATCTTCATATATTATGCGCTCGTGAAGCGCATGCTGGTCGATAATGACAAAGCCATCATCGGTCTGGGCGATAATGAAGCTATCGTGGATTTGAATAGCATTTATCGTATAGTGTTCAGCGTTCAGTTTTCTGTCCACTGTCCACCGCCCATTGTCCGCTGTTTTTGTGTGGAAGCCAAACTGCTGCCGTGTTTGAACAGGCCTGTGTTTTTTGAAGAATTCAGCCATTGCGTCTGTGATTTTTTGACTTCTGTGATGTGCTGTCCCGATGTGTGGTGATACTTCTCTTTCTCTGATTGAGCCGGTCGGCAATTTTACGCTGACGTCGAGATTTGTCGCTAAAAGTTTTTCCCGCAGAGCGGCCAGGATTTGCGAATGTACCAGGTTGGAGTTATAAAAACGCACCTCAATCTTTGTGGGATGTACGTTCACATCATAGTTTTCACAAGGCATCTGAATGAACAAAAAGACAACAGGAAATCTGCCTGGCTCCAACAGGCCGCGATAGGCCTCTTTTATTGCGTGCGAGATAAATCTGTCGCGTATAAATCGGCCGTTTAGAAATACGTACTGAAATTTGCTATTCGTTCTCGATACGCAGGGCATACCCAACAGGGCAAAAATATGTAGTCCCTTTTCGTTACTTTCGGTTCCAATCAAGCTCTCAGAAATCTCGGACGGGAACAATTGGGCTATGCGCCGGGCGATGCCGTCTCTGCCCTGCAGCCGATAAAGCTCTTTGCCGTTGTGCAGTAGCGTCATATCGAGATTACTGTTCGCAAGTGCGATGCGTATGAATTGCTCGGTGATATGAGCCATTTCGGTATTAGCGGTTTTAAGGAATTTACGTCTTGCCGGCAGTTTATAGAAGATGTCTCTGACCTGTATTGTCGTGCCGTAATCCGCACTGGCAGGGCTGATGCCGCTCTTATTTCCGCAATCGACCTCGATGCAGTTGGCTTCGGCGGTATCACGTGTTCTGCTCACGGCTCTTACCTGCGCAACCGAAGCGATGCTTGCTAACGCTTCTCCTCTGAAGCCAAGCGTTGATATGCTCTGCAAGTCCGTGGCAGTTTTGATTTTGCTGGTGGCGTGCGGCTCAAATGCGTTCGCTAAATCTTCGGCGTCCATACCGCAGCCGTTGTCGGCGAGCGATATTAGTTTTCGGCCTCCGTCTTCGATGGACACGGTTATTTTTGTCGCTCCGGCGTCGATGCTGTTTTCGAGCAGTTCCTTGACCACGCTGGCGGGGCGTTCAATTACCTCGCCGGCTGCAATCATATTAACCATATTCCGGTCAAGGACGACTATTTGCCCCATCTGTTTTTCTCCCAATCCCCACGAAGCGATATCGAATATCGAATGACGAACTTCGAATTTCGAAATTCCTTGTTCGATACTCATTATTCTATCAAGCTTTTTCCGGTCATCTCTTCCGGCTGCGGCAGTCCCATCATCTCCAGCAGTGTAGGCCCTATGTCAGCTAATCTGCCGCCCTCCCGCAGCTTCCTGCTCTTGTGGCGCTGGTCGAATACAATCAACGGCACATCGCCAACAGTGTGGGACGTGTGCGGCTTGCCGCTCTTTATGTCCACCATTTTTTCGAAGTTGCCGTGGTCGGCTGTGATTATAGCTGCGCCGCCCAACTCTTTTACCTTGTCCAACACCTTGCCCACACATTGGTCCACCGTTTCGGCTGCCTTAATTGCGGCCGACAATACGCCGGTATGGCCGACCATATCAGGATTGGCAAAATTGACCACTAACACATTGTATTTTTTTGAATCCAATCTCTCCTGTACAATACCGGCAACCTCGAAGGCGCTCATTTCCGGCTTTAAGTCGTAAGTCCTAACCCGAGGGGAAGGTACGATTTGCCGGTCTTCGCCGCTGAACGGTTTTTCGGTATAGTCATTGAAGAAGAAAGTAACGTGAGCATATTTTTCTGTTTCGGCACAGCGAAATTGTTTCAGTCCCAGAGAACTCCAGTATGCTCCAAGGATGTTTTTCATCTTTGGCGGCTTGGGAAAGGCTACCGGCACCGGCAGCGTGGCGTCATATTCTGTCATACAGACGAAATATATGTTCGATTTTGTCGTTCGTGCGAATTCCTTAAAGTCCGGCTCAACAAATGCCCTGGTAATTTCACGAGGTCTGTCGCCGCGGAAGTTAAAAAAGATTACCCCGTCACCGTCATCAATAGTAGCTATTGGCTCGTTGTCATCATTGATAATACAGGTCGGCTCGATAAATTCGTCTGTAACATCTTTTTCGTAGCTTTTGGCAACTGCCTCGGCAGCGCTGGCTGCCTTGGCGGCTTTACCTATCCTCATACATTCGTAAGCTTTTTGCACCCTGTCCCATCGGCTGTCACGGTCCATCGCATAGAACCTGCCCATTACAGTTGCGATTTTACCAACGCCAATTTCTTTGGCTTTCTTTTCGATGTCCGCTATGTATCCGGCACCGCTGTCCGGCGGCGAATCCCTGCCGTCGGTAAAGGCGTGGATAAAAACATCTTTTACATTGTTTCTTTTTGCCAACTCGAGCAGGCCATACAAATGGTCTAAAAGCGAATGCACGCCGACGTCGCTGCACAGGCCAATAAGGTGCATCTTGCCATTGTTGTTTTTCACGAATTTGATTAGATTCAAAAATTCCTTATTCTCGAAGAACGAGCCGTTGCGGATTATCCGGCTGATTCTTACGGATTCCTGTAGGACAATTCTGCCGGCTCCTATATTCTGGTGTCCCACTTCACTGTTGCCCATTGTTCCGTTCGGCAGGCCGACGTCTTCGCCTGATGTATGGATAAGACAGTTTGGGTATTCAGCCATCAGCATATCGTCTATGGGCGTATCGGCACACTTTACGGCATTATATTGGTCTTCATCTTTGTTTGGGTTATAACCCCATCCATCACGGATAATCAGTACGAATGGCTTATCCACGTTGGCTGGAACTGATTTTTGTTTCGCCATAAAAAAACCTTTCAAGCAAAAGCAACACAGACGAGGCATTGCCTCGTCCATACCATTATCGTCCCCGCTTACACAGAAACTTATGAACTATACCCTATACCCTATACCCTATACCCTATACCCTATTTCCCTAAATATGTCAAACATTTAGAAAAAGCGCTCAAAAACAAAGTTCTTGTGTGGCTAAAAGTTTTTGACAGCACTATTTACTGTGGTATAATCCCAAGTTCATAGTTCGTAGTTGATTAGCTGCAAATTGCTGAAGGGGAACGGATATGCTTAAAAGCATGGATGTCGCAAAGGC
>QNBZ01000159.1 GCA_003644295.1 Planctomycetota bacterium | reverse complement strand
CATAATTCTCAACTTTTTTCAAAACCTCATTGTTTTTAAAAATAATATCCAATGCCTTTTTTGCGTTTTCTTTTTTACCTCCTATATGTTGAAGCTGCTTTTCAATTACTTCGTCCAACCCCACAATATTAAGCTGAGCCTGATTGAAATAAAAAGCCATTTCCTCTTTTTTCAAAATACGGTCCATAATCTCCCCTTTATTTATTTAGTCTTGTAGGCCGGGCTTTAACCCATGCGGCTTATTATACAAACGATTCAATCTTTTCTTTACAAATTCTTTCTGTTAATTCGTGTAGTTTTTTACGCAGGGTGGGTTCTCCAATTTGGCACAACGATAACTCAATCAAACGGCTTCTATAAGCTCTATTCTAACAAATTTTATTTCCTTTGCTCAAGTTCATCTGCCAAATCCGGGTTAACGATTTATTCGCATAATGAAACAACTTCTCCGTTTCACGCTTCACAAGACACGCTAAAAAACCGCGTAAATCCGCGGCCGCTTTTTTAGTTTTTCCAATAATCAACAGACAATATCGAAGACACCTCACGAATGGCGTCCGCCGAGGCGGATTCGCCTGTGGCGAACCCAAAACCGTAGCGTAGCGGAGTCCTGAATCTAATCGAAGGAACTCAATCCGTCAAATCAAAGCCAGCCCTGCAGGACTCCTCTAACGACATACGAAATACGATATACGAAATACGAAATACGAAATAGGAAATACGAAATACGAAACAACCCCGCAATTTCTTTCAAACCCAATTCTAAAAATCCGCGTCAATCTGTGTTACTTGTCCGCCGTAGGCGGAATCCGTGGTTAGAAACCCCTGCGCAAACGGTCGACCAAATGCGAATGTGGGTGTTAAAAAGTGGTCCAAAAAGCGTCTCTTGTGGTTCATTTTCGTTCAAAAGGCGTGCGTTTTTTGTAAATTTCCGTTAGTTTTTGGTGTTTTTTACTACATTTCTTAAAACCCCTGCGCGTTTGGTCGAACAAAAACCTCGTTTTTCCCCCAATAATCAATAATCAGTAATCAATAATCAATTTGCAGGTCTTTTGAAAACCTGTATTTTTAAGAATTTCCAAAAATCTCCATCCCAAACTACCTGCGCAAATGATTGTTCCCATCAAAAATTTGATATTGCTTTTGGCTAATAACCCTGCAATAATATAAGAATACTGTTTTGCTCACGTGAACGGCTACCTTTTATTTAGCGAGGTGGAAAATATGCTGGCGAATGCGACTATAGCAGGAGTTTTCAGGCCCTGCGAGAAATGGCTTGCCGGACTTTATGACGCCGCTTTGATTCTGGGCGGCGCTCTGCTCATCGGCCTGTGCGCCCAGATAGCGGTCGGCTGGCCAGTTCCTTTTACCGGACAAACCTTTGCCGTTTTGCTGACAGGGGCGCTGCTCGGCGGCAGACGGGCTGTTTTAAGCGTACTTACATACCTTGCCGCTGGTATGGCTGGCTTGCCTGTGTTCTCGATGGGCAGAAGCGGTTTTGCAATGCTGTTAGGGCCGACAGGAGGATATTTAGTTGGGTTTGTTGCAGCCGCTTATATCACAGGTGTGCTGGCGGAAAAAGGATGGGACAGGCGGGTCGGAACAACCATTTTAGCGATGGTTCTTGGCAACATAGCCATTTATGCCTTCGGCCTGGGCTGGCTGTGTTGGCTGATGGGCGTTGATAGAACTGTGCTGGCTGTTGGATTATATCCATTCGTTGTTGGCGATTGCCTGAAGATAACATTGGCGGCGCTCATTCTGCCAACGGGTTGGAAGCTGCTTACTGGTTTTCGGCCAGTTCGGTCAGGCGAACTGTGAGTTCCCTGATTTTTTCGTTAAGCTGGTCTATCGCTTTGGCATATCGCTGCTTTATAATTTCAAAATTCTTCCTGGTTTGAGCGAGTTCATTTCGAGCGTTTTCTACCTGCGCTCTGGATTTGTCCAGTTCATTTCGTAGGCGTTCGAGTTTTATTTTGGCCTCGGCCAGTTCGTTCTGAGTAATTTCAGCATAATGTTTGGCCTTCGCAAGGTCGTTATATACTATCTGAGTCCCTGCGTATGCCTGGCTGAGCTGGTTGCGCTGGGCTTTGCGGTCCATATTGAGTTGGAAAATTGCAAAAACAGCTATGGAGAGAAACACAAGCGAAAAAAGAGAAACAACTTTCCATATTCGATTGGGGCTGGTATGTGCTTTTGGGACGTCGAACAGGCAGGCATCGTTCTGGATGCTTTGGTATGGTTGCGGAGCTTTTTCGGCTTCTTTAAGTTTATTGGCGCCTCCTATATCGGGCTGGGATGTTTGAGAATGCGAACCGATGGGAACATCGACAACGAATGTTTTGCCCTTGTGTTTTCTTATCTGAACGATGCCCATCCATCCGTATTCTTCGACTGCCCGCCTGGAGATACCCTGCTGAACGGCATACTCATCGATTGGCAAAAGCGGCCTTTTAAGCTGTAAAATCTGCTCTGCTTCTTGCTCGGGAGTTATTTGGTTCATAACTGCTTGCATCTTTTGGCCCTGTTTGTCGATAACTATGTATGTTTTCGGACTTTTGTGGCAATTTTCTTTAATAATACCAGCCCCAATTTGTCGGTGCCGGCTTTTATTTGATTTCAAAAGTCAAACTCGCTGTGTAATGAAGCGTATTGCATTTATCTTTCAGCTCTTCTGTGGCCGGCATCATTTTCTCGGCTTTAACAAGCCAGGGGCCCCAGTGGGTCAGACGGATGTGAGCAGTACCTTTGCTGTCCGCTGTGGTGGCCAGAGCAAAATCGTCGCCGGTGGAAAAGCCCGCATAAGTCGCATAGACCTTGCAAAAGCTTGCGGGCCTGCCGTTAAACCATACCTGCACCGGCAAAATCTCGCCGGCACCTGCTTTCAGATTGTAAGGATTCTTCAACGGGACAATCTCGATTTTGTCCCCTATGGGTTTAGCAAAAGCATCGTCAGTGGTATCACCCACCGCCAGAAGCGCTTTAGTGTACTGCTCATAATAAAGACTGAGTATCACTGCTTTTAGCCCTGTTTTGGGCCCCATTTTATGTTGGACATGGCCTTTTTCAATGTGCATTGTGTAATAGCCGGGCTTAATCGCCGCTGATACTATGTATGGCCCGGGCTTTTCAAAGCCAATGGATGTGGCAAGAAACCCGCCCGGATTCGGCTCCAACGGCTTCTTATTGTGATTGCTATCGACCAACTCGAACCTGTTCAGCATTTCTTTTTTCAGAAAATCGTCCACGGGATAGCTATGCCCAAAGCCAAAATAAACATTTGTCTGAGCGATAAGTTTAGCGCCGCCTTCGGCGTCTTCGCCGTGGCTATGGCCGGCGCCGGGCTGCATCGCATAATCGACTGCGTTAATCCACAACATATGTGCATTCGCCAGCCCTGAACAAAGTACGCAAAAGCTCAAACTCACAACCGCTACAAAAACTTCTTTTCTTACATTCATTTCTTTTTCCCTTTCTTTTTCCTAAAATTATTTTCTATATCCCGGCCCCCAAAAAGATGGATTTTCATCAGCCGACGGTAGTGTTAAATCATCCCAGAACATATTTTTCCTAAGCCAATCGTCAGTTATTCCGCTGTTCAAAGGTTCGCACCTGAATCCCTTAATGTTATCAATATGCCCATCGACAAAAATCAAATTCATCGAACCGTTGTGATAAAAGCCACTGGTTCGGCGATGATGTCCGTCAAGTGTCAGATAAATACCTCTGCTTCGCAATGCCGAACTGTCTCTGTCATAAATCTGTCCGTTATAGCTGGTCTCTGCCATCAGCATACAGCCAGATGGTTGTTTGATACTGATTTTTTTGAATCCACCAGCAGGACCCAATCTTATTGCCCGGGCAGGTTCATAAACTCCGTTCAGGGCAAAACTGGTCAGGCCTATTCCGTGCGGATAAGAGCCGTAACCGAGCGGGAATGGGTCTTTATCTTCCGGGCAGAACCACAGTTTGGCTGTGTCGAAATCCTTATCGCGACTCTCACAGATATATGGCAGCAGTTCAAAATTCCACGCACACTGACCATTTTGTGCCGTCCTTATATCCTTTGCGGTTATAATCACATCATCCCAATCTGCCGAGTAGAGGTCAAAGGCCAGAGATATCTGCCGCATCCGAGATGCACAAACAATCCTCCTTGCCGCTTTCCGGGAACGGCTGAGAGCTGGCAGCAGAATACCCATCAGCAGCACAATGATACTTATGACCACAAGCAGTTCAACTAACGTAAAAGAGTTTGTGTTTTTTGCCGGTTTCATTCGCTATTACCTTAACCAGTTTTTACTAAACATCGCAAAATCCACAAAATCAACACAGCCGTCGACGTTCAGGTCGGCTGTGAGCAAACTGCTTTCCCGCAGCCACTGTTGTGTAAATAAGTCAAAATCGTTGACATTTACAATACCATCATCATCCAAATCACCGAGGTAATTTGCTACTTTAACGTCAACCGTCGGCGGTATGGGATTCTGGTCCTGCCT
>QNBZ01000158.1 GCA_003644295.1 Planctomycetota bacterium | reverse complement strand
TTGACAGACAATCAATTATTGTGTCATGCCTGCGAAAGCAGGCATCCAGTACATATATAAACCTATGGATTCCCGCTTTCGCGGGAATGACAGGGCGCAAAAATTAACTCCAATTGGTATAAGTGATTTCTTATTGATTCAGTACTTCACCTGTCGCTTCGATACGGGCTGTACCTTCGCCTCTGGTTGGCACCATCCATCCACCTTCATCAATCTCATTCCAGGCGTAGATAATGACAGAGTTTGGTTCGGCTGCGCCAGGGTTGGCATCAACCCAATCCAAAGCCGCTTGCAAATGGTTTTTCCACTCGGTCATTGTAGGCTCGGTATACCAAGGGCCACCACCGGAAGTTTCCCTGCGAGGCCGGTTATCCCAGCCAATGTTGACAATCGGTATAACCTGCTTGCCTGTAGCTTTGCACTCATTCCAGAAGCTGGCATTTTCCGCAGCAAGGACGCTGTAAGGGTATTCCTCGTCATCCGCGCCAAAGTCAAAGTGCGTGTAGGCACTCATCGCATCATAGCCCACATTATTTATATAGTTAGCTCCGTCCGATGCACTCCACACCATACATACGATATAGGGCGACCCACATCCTGCATTTGTAGCTGCGGTGCGCAAATCGTCAAGGGCCTGTCTGGCCGCGGCGGCTGAACCAAAGGTATCAATAAACTCATCAACACCGAATATGTAGACCAAGGGTCGACCACCCGCAACAGTTTGGTAGGTTGGCTCTTGAAAGTAACTTACAAGTGTAGGTATCATCCAGCTATACCATTCGTCCGCATCATAACCAGCACCGAGCCTAATACAGAAATTAATGTCGCTCTTATGTTCACTTGATAGATATTTATACAAGGCCCAGTTATACCTATCCGCCCCCTCCCAGGCGCCTGGGAAATAATACCCGTAGGCCCAGTAATCTAAACCTGATTCTTTTGCATAAGCAATTTCCTTATCCGCTACTTCTTGGATATCACATCGTATTGTAAGCTTGCAAATATCGAGCTTGGCAAAGAACGGATGCCTGTAATGCCATTGTTCCGGCTCCAGGTATTTCGACCAACTCTTATAGGCGTAGCCCTCTTTATCGTGCCAATCGTCCCAGCGAATGGCACCGACAAGAGCCCGTCCATCGGCTGAATAAACAACGCACAAGGTCAAACAAAAGGCGGCAATAGCTAAACACAACTTTCTACACATATATCGTGCTCCTATATTCTTATTGCAGCAGATTTGATTAAGGCCATGTTTTTGTTTCGAGCCACTGTAACGCAAGTTCCGCAAAATCCTTAAAATCAACTTTAATATCCGCATTAATATCGCTTTGTAGTATCAGCTTTTCAGCAAAACGTGTCCCGAGCGCAATCTGCCCAGCGGCATCATAGTGAATATTATCACTATTTAGTGTAAGGTCTTCGGTGATAACCAGGGCTGTATTCGGCAATGTCTGGCTTACGTTATATTGAGCCTGCTGTACAATAGAACCGTAAGTGTAACCATACTGATTAGATATCTGTCCAATCACAAATGGCATATTGGGTACGCCAAGGTCAGAACGAATACTTTGAATTAAATTGGTAAGGTTTTGTTCATAGGCCTGTGCCCTCTCCAGGTCCGAGCTGTCGGACTCGCCCTGCATCCATATCATACCAACGATATTGGGGTCGTAACCCAGACTCAGCTCTCCCAGAGCCGTTGTTACCGTGTTCATAAATGCCTCATATTGCGGACCGCCGTTGGGATAGTTAATATCTGGAGCATGCCAATCGCTCCAAAGACTGGTACCTCCAACGGAGTATTTGATTAAAATGATACCATCGCCTGGTTGTTCAGCATCCATATCGCGGCCAAATGTGATTTCCGGCCCAAAACAACACTCGTTAAATCCAAGGCCTGGGCGTAAATCGCCCCAAGAGTTGGCGTCGCATGGGTCGACTTGGCCCGCAGCATAAATTTGCACATTAGGTTGTGGCAATTGCAACTGTGCAGGCAGTTCAGTATTCAAACCAACTCCGACCATGTTTGACTGACCTCCAAGAAGATAGATTCTCTTCCGGTCAGGTGGTACTGCTGAACTCATACTCATATTGAGCCAATCATCCGCGAGTATCTCAAGGTCTTCAAAGTTGACCGTACAATCATCACCACTAAGGTCCGCAGAAAGGCCATATTCCGGAACGCACCTGGATTGGTGAAGTCTGATATCATCGAAATACACTGTACCTGAACCGCCAGCCACGGGAGTATCCCTGTCACCAAAACCGATGTAAACATTGTTGACGTCCATCAGGTTCACACCCCCATCGTTGAAGTCCTGCAGGTCAATGTTCCATACATGCCACTCATGCTCGTTCAGGTCGTTAAGGTCAGGGTAATTAACCGTCCATCTGTTACCATTGCCGCTTTCCAACGTTATGTATAATTGCTCAGGGGTGTTGCTCTGCTGGCCATAGAAGAATAGTGTCAAAGCTCTCACGTCGTATTTTGTCCAATTCTTAACTATGCACTTACCTCTTATTTCGGAATAACACTCAGTACCGCCCGAACCACTGTTGTCATATTCAAACTTCATAGAATTATGACCTTCATGAACAACCGGTTTGGTGTTATCTGTCTGAAGTTCGATGATAGAACCTGTGTTGTTATTGACATCGGTACCGTCTTTCCATACATCCCTGAGGTATGTTGTTTTTCCGTATGCCTCAAAATCTTCGCCGGAGTAAAAATAAAAAGGTACCGAAAATGACCAGATATCTCCTTTCCACCTGTTGGGTTCGTTGACTTCATCGATACGCCAATAGTAAGTAACATCCCCCTTTACAGTCAAGGGACCATAATTAGTGTCCTCCACTCCCTGTGAACCCTTGTATATGCCAGTAGTATCGGATGTGTCGGCACTGTTCACATCATCAAAGTTAGTGCCAAAATACACCTCGTGAGAGACTACTCCAGGAGCTGCTTGCCAGCTAAGGGAAACTGAACTGACCGTATCTTGGGTCAGTACATTATTTGCAACAACAGTTTCTTTGAATTCAGGGCTTGGATTGTAAGCTTTACCGCCGGTAGAAAATGTCCAGAGCAAACCTGTATGGATTACCGGATTTCCGCCATTTGGGTCATTAACGTCGATGCGCCAATAGTACTGAGTCGCAAACTCAAGATTCGGGTCATAGCTAAGTTCGGTCTGCCCCTCAGATTCGAGGGTCAATGCATTTCCGTCAGTTCCGAAATAAACATTGTAGGTGGGATTTGATACTGCAGTTGGAGCTTCCCATGACAGTATAACCGCCGTAGAAACATTATCAGCATAATTAGCAGGAGTAGGATTTCTTGCAAGTTTTGGGATTGCGGCTGTAACTGTCGTATTTAGACCATTGTATTCGACTGTAAACAAATTCGGGTCGTTGCTGCCATAAGCAGTAATATGCCCGGAAGAAATATAGTCGTTGATAGTCGTTCTCGCATCGCCGGACATTACTAATGTACCATCTGTAATATCTATCCATCCCTCAATGCCACCGGTACCAAGAACAAGCTCGTCGGCATAGATTATACCGCCATCGAGATGAATTTGACCAGTACCGGTGGATGTGGACCACCATTGAGGTGCCCCCAAAGTTCCGACATTGAACGTGCCGCCGTTTATGTGGAGTTCGCCGTTACCAATGTCAGACCCTACCACAGTTATGTTACTGGTAATTGTCCCGGAGTTCAGTATGACATCGGCATCGCCTCCGGCGTTACCAATGTAGATTGTCGAGTCGACTGTCAGCTCGCCTCCGCTAATCGTTAACTCAACGGTTCGGAGAGGGTCCCCATAACCAGCGTTCATTCGAATATCACCGGCAAAAGCGGTTTGACCGGTGGTAATTACGGGAAAGTTTGCAATCCAAGAGTCATGACGAATATCCACCCAGTCGTCAGTGGTGGGTAGAGCATCAGTCCCCCCCCAGTTAGATTGGCTGTTCCAATCCGAGGTCACACCAATCCAGTATACGTTAGCAGCAGATGCGCTACCGCTAAGAACTACCATTAATACAACAGAAGCTAAAAACATTATTTTCTTATTCATATTAACACCCCATTAAAATGCCAATATCAGGGTAAAAAGGCCGCAATTATTACATACAAGCCCTACCCTTTATGTACCCAGTTATTAAACTCGGACATCCTTGATACAATTATACTATACTGAAGATACACACAAACACCATTTTGCGTATAACATCCATCCTTTTGCGAATACAACTTTACTCAACTTGACTGACTTTTTAGTTGCCATGCTGAGCGAAGCGAAGCATCTGGCTTTATGACAGAGTTAAACCAATTGGAGTTAATTTTTGCGCCCTGTCATACCAATTGGAGTTAATTTTTGCGCCCTGTCATACCAATTGGAGTTAATTTTTGCGCCCTGTCATTCCCGCGAAAGCGGGAATCCATAGGTTTATATATGTACTGGATGCCTGCTTTCGCAGGCATGACACAATAATTGATTGT
>QNBZ01000157.1 GCA_003644295.1 Planctomycetota bacterium | reverse complement strand
TGTGGTTAAGCCGGACGAAGTTTATCACCTGGCTGCGCAGAGCTTTGTTTCTTATAGTTTTGAAGATGAGTTTTCCACGCTTCAATCAAACATCAACGGCGAACATTATATCCTTTCTGTTGTTAACGATATTGTTCCTGACGCAAGGTTTTACTTTGCTGCTTCCAGTGAGATGTTCGGAATGGTTCACGAGGTTCCGCAGAGCGAAAATACGCCTTTCCATCCGAGGTCGGTCTATGGTATATCCAAAACGGCCGGCTTTGACTTGACCCGTAATTACAGAGAGGCCTATAATTTGTTTGCCTGCAACGGAATTCTTTACAACCACGAGTCTCCACGGAGGGGGTTCGAGTTCGTTACAAGAAAAATCACCTCTCACGTTGCTATGATTAAACTTGGGCTTGCCGACAGGTTGGAGTTGGGCAACCTGGAAGCGAAGCGCGATTGGGGCCACTCAAAAGATTATGTCAGGGCAATGTGGCTGATGTTGCAGCAGGATAAGCCGGACGATTACGTTATATGTACCGGCAAAGCTCATTCGGTACGGCAGTTCTGCGAAAAAGCGTTTTCCATTGTGGGCTTGAATTACGAGGACTACGTCGTTATCAATCAGAAATTTTTCAGGCCTGCGGAAGTTGATATTCTTCTTGGCGATTACTCCAAAGCAAAAAGGGTACTTGGATGGGAGCCAACCATTTCCCTCGATGAGCTTATCACCGAGATGGTGGGAAAAGATATACAGGTAACCGAAGCTAAAAAAGCAGAAACCTCATCCCGTATTTAGCAAGGAACAGAAATGACTCTCTGCAACGCTCGAATCTTCGTCGGATTTTAGCAGTGTTCCTCCTTAAACACCAAAAAACTACAGCAGAGCAAAATCCCGAGAACATTTCACAGAGCATATAAAGACAAACGCCCGGCTTGAAAACGCAGGAGAAAAGAAAAGTTTTAATTTTACCTTTGGTCTTGCGGAAATAGTGAAACAAACTTTTGAAAAACATTGCGTGTACCTTGTGCGAACCCAACAGAGCTGAACTTGCTCTGCCGATGTGTGTAATTTCTCCATTTGGAGTAAAATAAACCTCAAAGCCCGCCTGCTTTATGCGATAGCACAAATCAGTTTCTTCAAAATAAAAAAACAGCGTCTCGTCCATATTTCCAATTTGTTCGAGCAGCTTTTTTTTGACCATCAAAACAGCACCCATAACCTGGTCAACCGGCGTGATTTTGTCGTACGGAAAATCACGCATTTTGTAAAAAGCCCTTGCTCTCTTAAATAGTCCCAAATACTTGAAGAACGTATAACGTTGCAGCATAGCACCAAAGGAAGGGAAATGATGGACGTTTGGTTGTATAGAGCCGTCTGTGTTGAGGAGCCGGCAACTGCACAATCCGGCGTCAGGTTTGTTATCGAGCAGTTCAGCCATCGCTTTCAGAGCGCCTTTGTGAACGATGGTGTCTGAATTTAGAAATAGTATATTTCTTCCTTTGGCTATAGCCAGCCCCTGATTATTAGCCGCTGCAAAGCCCCTGTTGGCGCTATTGTGTATGAGCCGGACTTCAGGGAAGTGTTGATGGACATATTGAACAGAGTCATCCTCACTGGCGTTATCTACGACAATAACTTCCATCTGTATGTTCTCGGCACACTCGGAAAGTGATGATAAGCATTGTTCAAGCAGTCGGCGTGTGTTCCAGTTCACTATTATTACCGAGACGTCAATCGACATATAGTTTTTCTCTCAAGTGTTTGGCTTAACTACGCAAGCGAACTTACGATACCCTGCGTCCTTGAATTTATTGAGAACAAGTGCGTTTAAGAACTTAAAGGTAGCGCTGTGGGTGGGTCCCAGGCCTTCTATAGCGACGATACTGTAATCCAATTGTTTGAATATCCTGATGAGACTTTTATGCGTAAAGAATCTCAGATGCGTTTTGTCCAGTATTCCAGTATCTTTATAATCCCACGTGCCATATATCACGAGAGCTTTTAGGTTGCTCCAGAATCGGACATTCGGAATTGACGCTACTACAACGCCACACTCACTCAATTTGGCCTTTACGTTTAGAAGCAGAGAGTAGGGGTCTTGCAGATGTTCCAATACGTCGTTGAAAATAATACAGTCGAAGTAATTGTCGGGTATTTCGCTTAACGCCTGATGTGCATCGGCGTTGATGACTCTGCACAATTTTTCAGATGCTATCTTAGCGGAATAACTATGTATTTCAACTCCCCAGCACTCTGCATGATACTTATTTTTAATCAGTTCAGAAAAATACCCGCTTCCACAGCCAAATTCCAGAACTGTTTTGACACTTCGCGGAATATATTTCAACATTTCGCTGCGGGTATTCTCGTAATACTCCGCAGGTTTATCCGATGAATCCATATACGCATTATACAATGGCGGTAATGGCTTTCAACTAAAAGTTGCCGCTTGTCAGCCGGCTTGCTTGTTTCGTTGAGCCAGCTTCGCTCGTGCGGGAATACTAAAAACACTTGATTACTGAATGCCAGTGGGGTATATTCATCTCTCGACGCTTGGGCGGCTTTGCAGCAGCAGAGAAGATGGCAGGTATGGGTGAATGGTTTTTTACTGCAACCCACGGGGACGGAGTCTGTCCGAATAGCTGTGAAAACCGGGCATAGCAGAATATAACTTAATGAGCGCAAAACAAGAAAGCGAAAAATGGGATTTGGTTATCCAGCCCAAAAGGCGATGGTTTGACCTGCATCTGCGGGATCTTTGGCGATACAGAAATTTAATTTCCCTTTTTGTCAAGCGGGACTTCGTCGCATTTTACAAGCAAACTGTGCTCGGCCCGTTATGGTATATCATCCAGCCGCTCCTTATTACTGTGGTATTCACGGTGGTATTCAAAAAGATTGCCGGGATTCCGACGGACGGAGTTCCATCTTTTCTTTTTTATCTATCCGGAAATGTTGCGTGGAATTATTTTGCAAATTGTTTGAACCAGACATCAAATACATTTGTCAAAAATGCTGGCGTTTTCGGAAAGGTGTACTTTCCTCGACTTACAGTTCCATTTTCAGTGGTCATCATTAATCTGTTGAAGTTTTCCATTCAGCTTTTTCTTTTTCTTGGTTTTTATGTTTATTTTATTGCGAAAGGTTCGCCAATACGGCCAACAGTGTTTGTTTTATTACTTCCGGCTCTAATTTTCCAAATGGCTTTGTTGGGATTGGGAGCGGGGATTCTGATTTCTTCGCTCACTACCAAGTACCGCGACCTTACATACGTGATGGGTTTTGCGGTACAGTTATGGATGTACGGGTCATCGGTGATTATTCCTGCATCAAGCATTCCTGAAAGATTTCAACATATTTATATGCTGAATCCAATGGCCTCTATCGTTGAGATGTTTCGCTATGCCTTTTTTGGGGTCGGCGTGATGAACTTTACTTACATAGTTAGTGGGTGGGCGATAACCTGCCTGGTACTTTTTATGGGTATCATTCTTTTCACTCGAATTGAAAAAAGCTTTATGGATACTGTTTGACTATGACAGATACAGCTATAAAAGTTGAAAATCTGTCGAAGCAATATCGTCTTGGCGTAATTGGGCATGGAACCCTTTATAAAGATTTGCAGAGTTGGTATGCTCACTTTCGCGGCAAGGAAGACCCAAATGCAAGGATTACAGAACATATCGGCCCGGGCTTGAATGGTGAGCGGTTCTGGGCATTACAGGACATCAATTTTGAAGTCAAGCAGGGAGAAGTGCTTGGTATCATCGGGCGCAACGGCGCCGGTAAATCCACGCTTCTGAAAATTCTCTCCCGTGTTACCACCCCTACGACAGGCAGGGCGAAGATTAAAGGCAGAATCGCTTCTCTGCTGGAGGTAGGCACAGGTTTTCATCAGGAGTTGACCGGCCGTGAAAATATTTATCTAAACGGTGCGATTCTTGGAATGACAAAGGCTGAAATCGATAGCAAGTTCGATGAAATCGTGGATTTTTCCGGCCTGGAGAAATTTATCGATACTCCTGTTAAACGCTATTCTTCAGGGATGTATGTTCGTCTGGCCTTCGCAGTAGCAGCCCATCTTGAGCCGGAAATTCTGCTTGTCGATGAAGTGCTGGCTGTTGGGGATGTCGAATTTCAAAAAAAATGTCTTGGCAAGATGGGAGACGTTGCTAAAGGAGGGCGAACCATACTGTTTGTAAGTCATAATATGGGGGCGATTCGGAATCTTTGCCGCAGAACATTGTTGATTGATAAGGGTAAGCTTGTTATAGACGCTGAGTCTAGTTACACTATCGCAAAGTATTTAGACCAAAATCTTCTTGAAGGCGCTGTTGCTGATGAAGCACAGATACAGAAGAGAATCGAAGGAAAGATTTGTCGCAATAATCCATTTTTACATTTTAAGGAAATTGCCCTGCTTGATGAAGCTGGACAAGCTCGTAAATCATTTAATTCCGATGAAAATATCATTGTGTCAGTTAGTTTTGAATGTTTACGGCAGGTTGAAGATA
>QNBZ01000156.1 GCA_003644295.1 Planctomycetota bacterium | reverse complement strand
GCGAAGAAAGTTCTTGCTACTGCTGATATTCACGTTGGCTTCGGCATACCAATCGGCTCAGTTTTAGGACTTGACAACGCTATAATGCCGGCTGCTGTTGGGTATGATATAAATTGCGGGATGCGGCTCCTGCGAACGCCTTTTTCCAAAGGCGATATTGACACCGACAAAATCGCCGCTTCCATTGCACGCGACGTCCCGCTCGGCGAAGGTAAAACCAATCTGGCCCTTGACAAAGCAGGGAGCGAAGCGGTCATCAATAAAGGCGTTGCCTCTATACCAACACTCGCAAAGAGAATCAGCCACCGGGCGTGGGAGGCGTTTGACCCTGATGAATTTGCCGAGGACATTGAAAGAATCGAAGAAAACGGCCAACTGCCCGCAGACCCAGCTACAGTACCAAAACAGGCAATAGAAAATGGCTCAGACCAGCTCGGCACACTCGGCGGTGGAAACCACTTCATCGAGATTCAATACGTCCAGCAAATCTTTGACCCTGCTTTAGCCAAAACTTTCGGGCTTTTCAAAAACCAAATCGTTGTAATGCTGCACTCCGGCTCACGTCGATTCGGATATGAAGTTGCCGACCGGTATATGAACATAGCTGCCCAGAGCCCCGGTATGGCAGAGCGAAAAAAAATGCTCAGCTTTCTGCCAGCCGATAGTAGCCGCGGCAAAAACTATATCGCTGCAATGAACGCCGCCGCCAACTTCGCATTTACCAATCGCCATATTATGGCGCTGCTTGTAAGACGCTGCTTTAACAGAATGTTTGGACCAACGCCACTGAAGCTTATCTACGATGTCCCTCACAATATGGCGAAGCTCGAAACACATCAGGGCAGACGGCTCTGGGTCCACCGCAAAGGAGCTACAAGGGCCTTCGGCCCTGAACGTATGACAGGAACCATTTTCGCAAAAACCGGCCAGCCGATAATCATTCCCGGCTCAATGGGCACAGCCAGCTTTCTGCTTGTCGGAACGGGAGATTCCGATGAATCTTTGTGTTCTGTCAATCACGGTGCAGGCAGAGTGATGAGCCGAACCGCTGCACGTGGGAAAACTCGCAAGAACAAAATTATTACGCCTGCCCTGATTAGCGATGAGCGGTTCAAACGAAGTATGGAAGGTATAAAGCTCATCACCGGCGATAAACACAGAATAAAGGAAGAAGCACCGGACGCCTATAAAGATATTGACGAGGTTGTCCGAGTTGTTATCGAATGCGGCTGGGCCAGGCCTGTCGCCCGTATGCTTCCTTTAGCCGTCCTGAAGGGCTGAAACATATCGCCCATTGTGTTTTTCCACACAAATCGCTCTTGCCAAAATCAAAATTTCCTTGTAAAAGTGTGAAAAATAACTAACATACTCTTGCGATTTTTGCAGACGGACTTTTTTGAGAAGGTAGCGAAATGATTAAACGGCTTACTGTTTTCACAACCTTGATGGCCGTATTGATTTTTATTTCCAGCTGCTCACCAGAAAAGCCCAAATCTGCCAAACCAGCGAAAGTTGAACCTCTAAAACCCACTCCAATTGTTTCCTTTCACGATAAATGCGCCGACATCTTGAAAAACTACGTTGACGATAATGGAATGGTTGACTATAAAACGCTCAATCGAAAAAAAGCAGAGCTTAATCGCGTCCTTGATGAATTCCGCAACCTTGCCCCAGAGCAATACAACCGCTGGCCGAAGGAGGATAAAATTGCCTTTTGGCTCAACGCATATAACATAGAACTGCTCAACATAATTATCGAAAATTACCCCATTAAGGCGGCGCGAATTCGGCTTGTCTTTTGGCCTCCTACCAGTATCAGGCACATCCGCGGTATATGGGACAGGCACAAATTTATGGTGATGAATGAAGAATTTACACTTGCAGAAATCGAAAAGCGGTTTTTCCAGAAGCAGTTCGATGAGCCGAGGGTATTCTTTGCGATGCATCGGGCAAGCTATTCCGGCCCGCCGCTGCGCAATGAGCCGTATAGCGGAGACAAGCTCGACAGCCAGTTAGATGACCAGGTCAGGAAATTCCTGTCCAGCCCGCTCGCATTCAGGATTGACAGGGAAAAGAAAAGAGTTTATCTTTCCGCCTTGCTGAAATCAAGCTGGCACGGCACGGATTTTATCAGTAAATATGGTACAGACAAAAAATTCAAAGACCAGCAGCCTGCTGTCCGGGCAGTCCTGAATTTTATAACTAATTACGTCTCAGAACAGGACGTATATTTTCTTGAAACGGAAAATTATTCCGTCAGATTCCTAAAGTATGATTGGCGGCTTAACGAATAATTCAGAAAGGCAGCACTCAAATGGCAAAAAAATCTATCCACAGTAATCCGCATTGTGATACCAACAGATACCTATTCACCAGCGAATCCGTAACGATGGGGCATCCTGACAAGGTAGCTGATCACATATCAGACGCTGTCCTTGACGCAATGCTCGCACAGGACACCAAAAGCAGGGTCGCCTGCGAAACGCTGGTAACAACCGGCCTGGTCGTAGTTGCCGGCGAAATCACTACGAAAGCCGTAGTTGATATCCCAACGGTTGTCCGCGATACTATCAAGAAAATCGGCTATACCGACCCTCAGATGGGCTTCGACTTTGAGAACTGTGCCGTTATGGTTACACTCGACAAGCAGAGTCCAGACATCTCGCAGGGCGTAACCGAAGGAACTGGCCTGCACACCGAACAGGGCGCCGGCGACCAGGGCCTGATGTTCGGATATGCCTGTACTGAAACTCCCGTTCTTATGCCGATGCCGATTCAGCTTGCACACAATATCACAACCCGACTGGAGAAAGTAAGGCAAAACGGTCAGCTGCCCTGGCTGCGGCCGGACGGAAAAAGCCAGGTAACGGTCGAATACGAAGACAGCAAACCAAAACGCATTCATACGGTCGTGGTATCCACCCAGCACTCCCCGTCCGTTGCTTATAGACAACTGCGAAAGGAAACAATAGAGAAAGTTATCCTTCCTGTTTTGCCGAAGCGTTTCGTTGATAAGAACACGATATTCCACATCAACCCGACCGGCCGATTTGTAACCGGCGGCCCGAAGGGCGATTGTGGCCTGACCGGCAGAAAAATCATCGTTGACACCTACGGCGGAAGAGGAAGCCACGGCGGCGGATGTTTCAGCGGTAAAGACCCAACAAAAGTTGACAGAACCGCAAGCTATATGGCAAGATACATTGCCAAGAATGTTGTCGCTGCTGGCCTGGCTGATGCCTGCGAGATTCAGTTATCCTATGCCATTGGCGTAGCCGAGCCGATTTCAATTCTTGTTGATACCGAGGGGACTTCAAAAATCAGTGAGAAAAAGCTCAGCGAAATCGTAAGAAAGCTTTTCCCATTAACGCCGAAGCGGATGATTGCGCATTTGAAACTGGCCCGGCCGATTTACGCCGAGACCTCTCACGGCGGACACTTCGGCCGAAAGAGTGCCAACTTCACCTGGGAAAAAACCGATATGACCGCCAAACTCCGCAAAGCCGCAGGCCTAACGCACTCCAACAAAACTTCGTAATTCATCACCAGCAGATACAGTCGTGCGCTACGGAAAAACATCTCAAAATCCGACGCTGTGAGAAATGCTGATAGCTGTCGCCTGAGTTCACTGATTGCAGATGAAAGAAAGCTGAGGGCTTTTTCAGTAAGCCCTAAAGTAATAGATTGTCATCGGCAAGAAGCAATTACGCCCGGGAGGACTCGAACCTCCGACCTTCGGTTTAGGAAACCGATGCTCTATCCTGCTGAGCTACGGGCGCATCTTTTTATTTACAAAGATTTACGAGAATTTCGCTTAGTCCCGTTTTAATTTGTCTTAACGCTTGTAATTGTCGTCAAGTATATCAAAATACTCTTCTTTTTGAACTTTTTTCGCGCCACTTTTCCAAATACTCTTTTTTGGACTTAAGCAATCCTCTCTATGTTTTGTGCGCTTATTTTTTACGAATCTGTCTCTTGGAACTTTTATTGTCTCAGATGACAAATCCACCTTAGTTGTGCGCCCAGTTTTTGGGGAGTATTATAGATGAAGAATCGTTTTCCCAAGCGCAAGTTCCGTCAGCGCTGGCAGGTTGAGAGCATTTTCTCACGTTTCAAGCGAAGATTAGGGCATTTCCTGCGTAGCCGTAGTGATCAAGGCCGCGGCATTGAGTGTCTGTTCAGGGTTTTGACATACAACCTTATGATTTTTTGTTTACTTTTCAAAAAGAGATTGATAAATCAATATGCTATGTAGAAAACACTGTGGGTGTCATTTCGAGCGAGCCAAAAGGCGAGTCGAGAAATCTGTTTTTTAATAGTTAACTTGACTGACTTTTTAGTTGTCATGCTGAGCGAAGCGAAGCATCTGGCTTTACAACAGAGTTAAACCGTAGTTTAACTGTGAGATTCTTCACTACGTTCAGAATGACAGGGCCTGTATGTTACTACGTTCAGAATGACAGAGCCTGTATGTTACTACGTTCAGAATGACAGAGCCCGTATGTT
>QNBZ01000155.1 GCA_003644295.1 Planctomycetota bacterium | reverse complement strand
GCCCTGAGGATAAGTCCCGAGGCGCCCGTACCCGTGCTGAAAGTTACCGAAACCAGGCATAGCTGCGGCGGAGCCGGCTCCGTAACCGCCGACTTGGCAGCATTAGGTGCACTGCCTGTTTGCATGGGAGTTATCGGGCAAGACCGCAACGGCAAAATCCTTAAACAAAAGCTAAAAGAATTCGGGGCCGACGTCAGCGGGCTGCTAACCTTAGAAGACCGACCAACCGTCAGTAAGCAACGGTTAATAGGTTTGGCGCAACATCGTCATCAGCAGCAACTGTTCAGAATAGATGAGGAATCCACAGAGCCGTTGTCCGATGAGCAAAACGAAAAACTTTTACAGCGCTATGAAGAAAATCTGAAGCAGGCAGACATCGTTTGCCTGCAGGATTACAATAAGGGTCTGCTCATCCCTGCGGTTTGCAAGCAAATGATACAGTCGGCAAGGCAAGCCAATGTAAAGGTTCTCGTTGACCCATCGTTCACAAGCAATTATTCAAAATATGCCGGCGCCACCTTAATCACGCCGAACCGCAGAGAGACCTCGCTTGTTGTCGGCTTCGAGATAAAAAATACCGAGCAGGCCAGCCGAGCGGCAGACGAGCTTGTCGAAAATCTAAGACTTGATGCGGTAGTAATCACACTCGATAAAGAAGGAGCATACCTTCGTACAGAGCAAAGAGCCGAGATGATACCCACCAGGAGCCGAAGTGTTTATGACGTTACCGGCGCAGGAGATATGGTTCTGGCCACGCTTGCGATAACGCTGGCAGCCGACTGTGATTACGAAACAGCGGTGCAGTTGTCCAACATAACCGGCGGTATCGAGGTAGAAAAATTCGGCGCCGCAACAGTAACTATCGAGGAAATTATCAACGAAATCGTTGGGCAAAATCGCAGCAAAAACGGCAAGATACGCTCAATCGATTCTCTGGCTGAAGAGCTAAACTGGCATCGCAGACAAAAAGAAACTATCGTCTTTACCAACGGCTGTTTTGACGTGGTGCACCGGGGACATATCGAGTTTCTGAAGTTCTGCAAATCGCAGGGCAACATAGTCGTTGTCGGCCTGAACAGCGACAGCTCAGTAAAAGCCATCAAAGGGCCCGGCCGGCCAATTAACAACCAATACGATAGGGCCGCCGTCCTTGCAGCGCTCGAAACGGTCGATTATATTACCACCTTCAATGAGCCGGACCCGCTGAACTTAATCAAAAAAGTAAGGCCGGATGTGTTAGTAAAGGGACAGGACTGGGCACAGAAAGGAGTTGTTGGCCGAGAGTTTGTCGAATCTCACGGCGGAAAGGTTGTTCTTGCGCCGCTTCTCGAAGGTAAAAGCACAAGCGCAACTATCGAAAAAATGAAATTACTGGAAAAATCCTGATGGATGAAGCCGTGAAAAAACAAATTGCAGAAGCAATAGAAACGCACAAAAAAATGGTTGCGGAACTTCAGATAAACGGTATCGAAACGGTCATCGCCGCTGCCGAGGCAATAACAAAAACATTAAAGCAAAACGGCAGGGTTTATATCTGCGGAAACGGCGGCTCGGCTGCCGATGCGCAACACATCGCCGGCGAACTGGTGGGCAGATTTACCAGAGAGCGAATCGGGCTGCCTGCGGTTGCGCTATCTACTGATACCTCGGTAATAACCGGCATCGCTAACGACTACGGCTATGAAAAAGTATTTTCACGACAGGTTGAAGCCCTTGTCAGGCAAGGCGACTTATTGTGGGCTATCTCTACCAGCGGCGCCTCGGCAAATGTTATCGCCGCTGCTGAATTAGCGAAGAAAAAAGGCGCCTGCGTACTGGCATTTACCGGCAGAAAGGACAGTAAATTAGAGCAGATAGCCGACATCTGTTTTTGTGCCAATGATAGAACGACGGCACGCAGCCAGGAAATCGGTCAGCTTGCTTATCATATAATCTGCGACCTTGTAGAACAGAACTTTTGCAAATAAATAATCAATAAAGATGTCCAATAAAGCGATATTTTTAGACCGTGACAACACTTTAATCGAAGACCCCGGCTATATCAATAATCCCGACCAGGTAAAGCTGCTGGACGGAGCCGCCGAAGCGCTCTGCGAACTGGCAAATATGGGCTATAAACTGATTGTCGCTTCCAATCAGTCAGCGGTCGCACGCGGAATTGTCAGTGAATCGGTACTCAACGAAATTCACAATCGGCTGAAACAGCTTCTGGCTGAAAATGGAGCATACTTAGATAGGATTTACTATTGCCCATATCATCCAGACGGAGTCGTCCAAAAGTACCGCAAGGAAAGCGACTGTAGAAAACCCAATCCAGGGATGCTGCTGACCGCCGCCGATGAGATGAATATCGACCTCGGCCAATCCTGGGTCATCGGCGACAGCGCACGCGACGTCGAGGCCGGCTTACGAGCCGGCTGCAGAACCGTACTAATAGAACACCCCTCGCATCACAAATACCACGAACAGGGCAAGCCGAACCCCGACTATCGAGCCGTGAATATAAAAGAGGCAGTGAACATCATAAAAAAACACAATCGCTTATCCAGCAACACAACCGCCGTAACTCAGCCCCCCACTATTGAACAATCAACCCAGCAAACCGCCGAAGAGACAAACCAACCGGTTCACGAAGAAGCTGAAACCATCACAGCAGAGCGGGAAATTCACAGCAATAACTCAGAAGAATTGCTCAACAGTATTCTAAAACAGCTAAAAACTATGCAGCGAGCTGATATGTTTGGCGAATTCTCCATAATGCGGCTGATGGCAGGGGTCGTGCAGGTTGTCGTTCTGTTCTGTCTGCTGCTGAGTATATGGTTTTTGATGAGTCCGAATAAACAAGATAATCCGGTTTTTATTTCACTTGGTTTCGCTATGGTTCTTCAGGTAATGTCGCTAACCTTCTACATAATGCAGGGGCGAAAATAACGGACAGAAAAAACCAATCACCAAACAAATGCAGGATGAGAATATATTAGTATGGCTTCCTTCGCCTATTGGCGATGCGGTTCTTTGTACACCGGCTTTGCGAGCCATACGCCAACATTTCAAATCACACAAAATCTCGTTCCTCGCTAAGCCGGTTGTCCGTCAAGTTCTGTCACCCGGTAGTTTTAATGACGTATGGCTGGAGCAGCAAAGCGATAACCCATTCGTAACTGCAAAGAATCTCGGCGTCCGTAAGTTCACTTATGCAATCCTTTTCAAAAATTCTCTCGGCTCGGCAATAGCGACCTTTTTAGCCAAAATACCGATGCGGATTGGCTATGCACGCGAGGGACGAGGGGTTATGCTGACCGACAAACTCTATCCGCCTAAACTGCCTAACGGTAAATTCAAGCCCGTTTCGATGATTGACTACTATCTTGCGATTGCATCCTGGCTCGGCTGTGATACGACCAACAGAAACCCCGAACTGCTTATCGAGCCGGAAAACAAACAGGGGCTTCAAGCAAAATTGCCGGAGATAACCAACGCCGACGGGCCAATTGTAATTATTGTTCCCGGTGGCGCATTCGGGCCAAGCAAATGCTGGTTGAGCGAAAGGTTTGCACAAACAGCCGACCGGCTGATTTCCAAGTATAGCGCAACGATTGTCGTTTCCGTATCACCGTCTCCCGCTGAAAAACAAATCGCAAGGCAAATTTGCGGTTCAAGCAAACATAAACTTATCAACCTGGCAGAAAGACCCGTAAGCATCGGCGAATTAAAATCGCTTTTTTCCATCGCCGACTTGGTAATAAGCAACGATACAGGCCCACGGCACATAGCGATAGCGCTGCAGCGCAAGGTTATCAGCTTATTTGGGCCAAACAATCCGGCTTGGACAAATACCGGCTACAAAGATGAAATTCAAATAATCGGAGACGCACCCTGCGCACCCTGCGGCAAACCAGTATGCAAAAAAGCCGAACATTTATGTATGCAGTCAATTACAGTAGAGATGGTTTATAACGCTGCGGAAAAACTGCTTGAAAATAATTAAAAAAGCCCGTCTTTATGAGCGAACAAAAATTCATAGAAGTTTCAAACTTGTTTTTTATAGACCGTGATTACAAAGCGGGCCTTAGCAAAGTCGGTCTAACATCCATCGAGGCCGTTTTTTCTTTTAACGCTGGTAAAAATCTGATAAAAAACAATATCGCCAGGTTCCGAACCCGGATGCAATTTGAAATAAGTTCTCCGCCGGTTACGCTTTTTCTGAAACGCTACGACAGGCCGTCAATCTTATCCCAGCTTAAAAACTGGCTGAACCATCACAGCCGACGAAGTTATGGTTTTTTCGATTTTGAGCTGGCAAATAAATTGGCTGCATTAGGTATAAACACGCCCAAAACTATCTGCTACGGCGAACAACGAGGAAGATTTTTCGAGAAAAGAAGCTTCATAATCACTGAAAAAATCCCAAACGCCGAGTCGTTGGAACAAAAACTACCCAATTGCTTCGAAGCACCGGCCACAGCCGAAAATTTGAAGCTGCGAAGAAATTTTATCGCTCAATTAGCAGCGTT
>QNBZ01000154.1 GCA_003644295.1 Planctomycetota bacterium | reverse complement strand
GTCGGTTCTGTCGCTCAGTTCCATTATTGGTCGGTTCAACTTCCGGCTCGGTCAAAAATCTGAAATAATCGTAACCGTTCACAGTAATTTTTATAATTGAAGTAAAACCTTGTTTTTGTCCGATAAGAGTCTTATGGGCAAAGACGCTATTATCGAAAAACTTACAAAATTACTGTGAATGGTTACCGGAATTGTATAGCAGGAAATGAACTTGATGTCCACTTTTTTTCGCTGTTTTATATATCTATAATAACAAACCAAGCGGGGCCGAAACCCCGCTTGGCTGTTCTAATGCTTAACAAACCCTTTTTTACAGAGGTTTAACTGTTAAACTCATTCAAATCGTCATTGTTGTAGCTTTCGTTAAGTGGAATCGCCTTTTCCGCTGTTGCTGCTACGGTAGCCTTCGCCTTTTGGGCTTTGCCATCGGCTATGCTGTGAAAGACATGGTCAGACTGGCCTAAGCCGTGATGCTTAGCAGTATCTACGTGCTTGGTGGTGCTGGAACGGGTGCCAGTATTGGTTAACTTAAATTCAGCTACCATAGCCTGTAATCCTTCAGCCTGGGCACTTAACTCCTCAGAAGCCGAAGCTGATTCCTCAGCATTGGCAGCGTTTTGCTGTGTAACCTTGTCCATCTGGGCCATCGCTGTATTAATCTGGTCGATGCCTTGTGCCTGTTCCTGGCTGGCAGCTGCAATTTCGCTAACAAGGTTACCTGTTTTGGTGATGCCGCTTACTATTTCCCCAAACGTTTTGCCTACGTCTGTTGCAATATCAACACCATTTTTGGCATTCTTGACTGATTCATCTATCATCGCAGTGGTGTTCTTGGCAGCTTCAGCCGACCGCATAGCAAGGTTGCGGACCTCTTCGGCTACAACAGCAAATCCTTTACCGGCTTCACCGGCACGAGCGGCTTCAACAGCAGCATTGAGAGCAAGCAAGTTCGTCTGGAACGCGATCTCGTCGATAACTTTGATAATCTTGGCGGTCTCATCAGAAGACTTTTGTATCTCGTTGATTGCATTATCCATCCTGTTCATAGCTTCATTGCCACTATTGGCTGCCTTTTGTGCCTCGCCTGCCAATGTATTGGCCTGCTGGGCATTGTCAGCGTTTTGCTTGGTCATAGAAGACATTTCTTCAAGACTGCTTGAGGTCTCTTCAAGACCTGCTGCCTGCTCGGTGGCGCCTTCAGCCAAAGACTGCGATGCAGAAGAAACTTGCCCGCTCGCTGAAGCTACCTGCTCAACGGCTTCGGTAACCTGTCCAAGAGCTTCCTCAAAGGCATTAAGCATCTCATTGATGTTATTCTTCATTTTCTCAAAGTCACCTTTGTATTGACGTTCAACTCTCTTGGTAAGGTCTTTCCTCGCAGCAGCATTCAATACAACACCGCCATCTTCGAGTATCAAGGATTTAAGCTGATTGCCCAGTGCGTTGCAGGCAACTTTCAGAACATTGTAATTGCCCTTGTAATCGGCGGTTACCTGAGCCTTGGAATCACCGGCTGCTAATTTGTCGAGCGTATCGCCGATGTCTTTGACCGGTACAGCAGCACCTTCGACAGTGCGGTTTGCACCGTTGACTACCTCGGCAAGGTCGCCTTTGAACCTGCTGGCATCGCCGCGGTAGTCTAAGTTACCTACAGCAGTAGCATCAGCGATCTTGCCCATTTCCTGGACGAGTCCGTTGATCTGATCGCCCAGTGCGTTGCAGGCAACTTTCAGGACATTGTAATCGCCCTTGTAATCGGCGGTTACCTGTGCCTTGGAATCACCGGCTGCCAGCTTGTCGAGAACATCACCGATGTCCTTAATAGGTACGGCGAATGCGCCAACCAGATCGTTAATACTTTGCAGCATTGCCCTGTCCTGACCTTCAAAACGGTCAAGGTTAATCCGCTCGGAGAGTTCGCCTCTTTTAATTTTGTCAACGAAACGCTCTATTTCGTTGAAGACTGCATCTCTATCTGAGCGTGTTTGTGCAGTCGGCCTTGTCGTTGTTGTTGAACTTTTCTTAGCCATAATATTTTTTCCTTAAAAAAATTCTCAAAATTTTAATTTAACAATACGTTTGCCAACCAATTTACTACTCCGAAGTCGATTCTGATTCGGCCTCGTTATCAGCCTCAGTGTTATTATCGGGTTCAGAATTGTCCTCTGTTTGAGCTTCGTTCACGGTTTCTGCTTGAGTTTCAGTTTCGGGCTTAGCTTCGACCTGGGGCTTGTTCTCAGCTTCATCTCTCGTATAGGTATTGTCAGCAAAGCTGGTAAAATCACCGCTGCCAAGAACCTTGTCAATATCCAGCAGAATCTTAACCGATTCACCGACTTTTCCAATGCCAAGAATAAAATCAGTATTTACCGATGAGCCAAACTCCGGAGTCGCTTCAATGTCCTGGCCATCTATATCTAAGACCTCTTCTACCCGATCTACGACAATTCCAGTGCTGAATTGTCGGTTATCCTGACTGATCTCAACGACGATCACGCAAGTTTGCTCCGTTGTGTCTACCATTTGCATTCCAAATTTTGCCCGAAGGTCAATTACCGGTATAACCTGACCCCGCAGATTTATCACTCCTTTGACGTGAGGTGGTGTTTGCGGGACAGCAGTTATGTCCATATAACCAATAATCTCACGGACCTTCAAAATCTCCAGGCCGTATTGTTCCTGGCCAAGAGAGAAGGTGAGATACTTACCCGCCTTGTCCACAAGTGCTTGATTGACTTGTTCGATTTGACTTGTTTCAGCCATTATATTTCCTTTCAGTTAATTAAATTTCTTTCCGTTTAATAAAACACTCTAAAAGTATTGCCACCCATTTTGTTACTACTTGGGCTTGACAGGAACCATAATTTATTTTGATATGCAACAAGCACACCAAAACAGTTTTAATCAGGGTAGCAATATCTTTTCACGCTATTTTTTAAGAATAAGCAGCATCCATAGCACATGCTATCTGTGACCTGACTAATTTGGCCACCTTGTCAATCATCGCGTCAATTGGTGCTGTCTAACAATCTTTGCCCCTGATATTTCACGAGCGCCTGTAATTCCTCAATTTTCGCGATATCGGCTTTGTTAGAAGTATTCAGATTGTTTGTTACTTATTTCATGGAAGCTACATAACCATCAACTTCTGATGCTTTATCTGTAACTGTAACCAAAGGATTGGCCCCCATGTCATTGCCGTCATGATTATTGGCAATGTTTTCCAATGTTTTAGCTATGATATCCGTTCATAATAAATCCTTTCCCCAAAACCATTTCCACATTTACAGGCTCAAAATATCTGTTAGTTGCTTGGTTCCGGCTCGCTACGCTCGCCCCCATCCAGCAACATGCGGTAGTTAACACCAATTTATAGAAAAGATTTTACACTACAGCCGTTTTGTCTACGAAATTCACAACTTATTCAGTCGTACAGTGTGTTTCGGACAGATTAACTTGCTTCTTAATTTCGGGAAATACCGCTTTTTAGTGGCAATAAACCGCAATAGAGTTCCTGCACAAGCCTTTCAAGCCGGAAAAACTCAAGGAAGTTATAAGCAGTATTGTTGGCGTATACAGCAGTGGTTGAAGTTCTGTTACCGGCGTTGAAAAACAATTTCACAAATATATCCCAACAAGTTGACGAGTATGACTTAACGAAGGCTGCCGAGCAGGGCCGCGGCTAACAAGCCGGTGCCTTCGCTGGTGGTGGATTTGAGAACAAAATCATCAATGCCGGAATCTGGGGCCAAGAGAAGTTCCTCAGCTTCCGGACTGCTTGACCAGGCAATGATAACTACAGGCTTGTTTCCCAAGACCTTACGAACAGCTGGAGCAAATGCCTTTGCATCCATATCGGCTAAGGTGCCGTCAGTAAGAATGACCTGCGACGGCTGTTTTTTAATCTGTTCCAAGGCCTCTTTTGCAGTGTGGGTATCCAGTATCTTATCCACGACTTTTGAATCGGCTGGTTCTATTTCAAACTCTATGGCAATGTAGCCTGAAGAACCCTTTCCAACGATATTCTGCGGTAATCTTTCAAAACCAGCGACTACTATTGCGTCCGGCCTTAACCTGGATTTTGCTTTTTTGCTTGTTCCATACACATTCACATCTTACCGGAACACGGATATAAATGATTATATCCCTTCATAAACAGCGTTAAAGAGTACCAGATAATATGTCAATTATCCAGAAATGTTTTTTTAGGCGTAGGCGGTAGGCGGTAAGCCTAAGATTTTTCATGATGTGTCGCAAAAATCGCTTAAGTTTAACCTGTTTTTTCGAAAATAACTATGGGGTGGTCTTAATTGTTGTACGTCACTTTTTAGCTGCTTAATGGGGGTCAGTGTAATGGACGACCGTTCAGGATTGTTAGAAAAAGAAAGTGTTGCATTCGTGGTGGAGCAGGAGAGACCGAGCGTACGTCCAAATTATTCAAACTTCAATCAAACAGCGGCCATAAACGCAAAACGGCCAGAGATGGATGAACTTTTGGAAAAAACCCTCCTTAATGTTAAACTC
>QNBZ01000153.1 GCA_003644295.1 Planctomycetota bacterium | reverse complement strand
TGGCAGAAGTGCCGAGTTGCTACTATAATAGTCAACTTGACTGACTTTTTAGTTGTCATTTTAACTGTGAGATTCTTCACTACGTTCAGAATGACATGGCCTGTATATTACTACGTACAGAATGACATGGCCTGTATATTACTACGTACAGGGCCTGTATGTTACTACGTACAGGGCCTGTGTGTTACTACGTTCAGAATGACAGAGCATGTATGTTTTTATTACAGCAACATTTATACAAAAATCAGTCAAGTTGAGTATAACACTGTTTTTGGCATAGTTCAAATAAGTCAGATTTTGTGTCCCTGCCAGTCGGGACAGCAAAATCCACCAGGTTTATCCTGCGGGTTAAAACCCCCAACATAAAGTTGGGGGCTTATATTCAAACTTTAGGCACTATAAACAGGAGCAATTATGGCAGCAAATACTAATTTTGCAGAACTTTTATCTCGCCGGGTAGTGCTTGGCGACGGAGCGATGGGCACAATGCTCTACCAGTACGGAGTGTTCCTAAATAGCTGTTTTGACGAGCTTAATATCAGTAATCCTGAACTGGTAAAAAAGGTCCACCGCGGTTACGTACAGGCAGGAGTCGATTTTATCGAAACTAATACATTCGGCGCCAACGATTTCAAACTGGCCAAGTATGGCTTGGCGGAAAAAGTGGAAGAGATAAACCACGCCGCAGTCGAGATAGCCAGAGACACAGCAACAGAAGACGTTATGGTGGCCGGCGCAATGGGACCGCTGGGCTATGAATTTACAGGCCACGGCAGATTAACAAGACCACAAGCAAGCCGTGCATTTCGAAAACAAGCAAAAACGCTCATCAAATCCGGCGTAGATTTTTTGATTCTGGAAACATTTTCAAATACCGAAGAACTGCTGGTCGCAA
The DNA here is from genome assembly GCA_003644295.1 of Planctomycetota bacterium. Taxonomy (GTDB): domain Bacteria; phylum Planctomycetota; class Phycisphaerae; order Sedimentisphaerales; family Anaerobacaceae; genus B140-G9. The sequence goes on along the minus strand of QNBZ01000153.1, from coordinate 3,632 downwards.
TCCGGTCAGTGAGCGAGATTGCCGACTTGCCCATCGTCGCCCAAATGACCGTCAACGAACATAACGAAACCATCTACGGCGAAAGAGTCGAGCAGGTCATAGCCAAAATTGCAGCCGAGAAAAGCGTAACTGCTGTCGGATTAAATTGCTCAGTAGGCCCGTCTGGGATGCTCAGCAGCTTGGAACTGATACGAAACGTTACCGATAAACCAATATCCGTTCAGCCCAACGCTGGTATGCCGCGACAGGTCGAAAACCGAACGCTCTATATGTGCACACCCGAATATATGGCTGAATATGCAAAACGCTTTTTTGAAAAAGGCGCCAAGATAATCGGCGGATGCTGCGGAACCACGCCGGAACATATAAAAGAAATCGTCCGAGTTGTTCGCTCACTCGACAAGGCGGCATCACCAAAAGCCCACATAAGCAAAATAAGCATTGAGAAGCCGGCGCCCGCAGTCGAGAAAGCAAAGCCGCTGCCGTTAGCGGAAAAATCACGAGTAGGCGCCAAACTTGCTGCCGGCCATAAAGTTACTACTATCGAGCTGACCCCGCCGCGCGGCGTTGACACAATCGCCACGCTCGATAAGGCCCGGCTCTGTGCCGAACTTGGGGTCGATGCAATAAACATCCCCGACGGCCCCCGTGCAAGCTCACGACTTTCGCCCCTCGTAACCGCCGTTAAAATTCAACAAAACACAGATATCGAAACTATACTGCACTTCTGCTGTCGGGACCGCAACCTTATCGGGATGCAATCAGATATACTCGGCGCCTCGGCCATCGGATTACGAAACATCCTTATTATTACCGGCGACCCACCAAAAATGGGCGAATACCCAAATGCCACGGGCGTTTTCGACCTGGACTCAATCGCCCTGACCGCTGTCGTTAAGAACCTCAACAGCGGTATCGATATCGGCGGTAACCACTTTTCGCCCGCCGTCCGCCTTAGTATAAGCGTCGGCGCCAATCCGGTCGCCATCGATATGGACAGAGAGATACAAAGATTCAAACGCAAAGTCGAGGCCGGCGCCGAGTTCGCAATCACTCAGCCAGTATTCGACGTAGATACGCTGTTCAATTTTCTGGAGCTTATCGAGCCGTTCAAGATACCTGTAATCGCCGGGATTTGGCCGTTTGCGAGCTTCAAAAACGCCGAGTTTATGGCTAACGAAGTACCCGGCGTAGTCGTTCCGAAACAACTGCTTGGCCGAATGGGTACGGCAAAAACAAAGGAACAAGGCAGAATGTTAGGAGTCGAAATCGCAAAAGAAATGATAGAAAAAATCAAAGATTACGTCGCAGGGTTCGCTGTAAGCGCCCCGTTCGGAAACGTCAAGACCGCCCTTGCGGTTCTCGGTAAGATAGATATAAAAGAAATTCAAGTGAGCTAAAGTGTGGAGTGCCTAAAGTGCCTAAAATGAGAACTGAATTAGAGATTAGTGAATTAGTTACCAATTAACTAATCAACCAATTCACCAATCAACTTTTTTAACTCTGGCTCACTTTAGGCACTTTTTGTGGCTCTGCCATCCCCAAATCCTTCGGATTTGAGGCTGCCACCCAAGATTGAACCACGCAGAAATTTAAGAGGTTTTTATGGCCAAACAAAATAAGGCAAAACAATTAGAAGTAGAACTTATTGCCATAACCGCCGATGCGGAAAAGGTAATCGAACAGGCCGGTCGAACCTGCTATTTGAGCTTCGATAAAGCTTATGCCGACTCCCAAAAGGATTTTATAAAACGGCTTATTAAAGTCGGACACGAATCAGTACTCGAACACGCTTATGCCACTTTCCGAATAAAAAACTGCTCGCGGGCAATGACCCATCAATTAGTAAGACACCGCTTGATGGCCATCTCGCAACAATCTCAAAGATACGTCGATGAGGACAGCTTCTGTTATGTAGTACCTGAAAGTATGCCGGCGGAATTCGCAGACGACTTCCATAATGATATGAAAACTATTCAACAAATGTATCGTAAGTGGCGGGAAAGAGGACTTAAAAAAGAAGACGCCCGTTTTGTATTACCTAACGCCTGCACAAGCGAGATTGTTGTCTCAGCAAATTTTCGTGAATGGCGACACATCTTTAAGCTGCGCACTTCGCCTAAAGCACAGTGGGAAATACGCAAGGCCTGTTCCGTGATGCTTGGTATCCTTACAAAATCTGCACCGTCCTGCTTCGAAGATATAGAAGTTCAGGGGCCCAACTAAACTATTTCAAGGCCAACAACTGTAATATCGTCAACTTCAGAAGGAGCAACTTTCCGACTTTGCGCAAGAGTATTGAAATTATCAAACATCTGAGCAATGGGCAAATCTTTGACTTCTAAGAATCCATCGCAGAATTCAAAGCCGGTCTGGTCGCTAAAGCCGCCGATGAAACGCTCGGCACCATCAGAATACAACAGCAGCTTATCGCCGCTTTGAAGCTGTACTGTCTGCTGGGGAAATTCGGCCTGTTCAAAAATCCCCAGTAATGAACCCTGTATTTCCAGTTGCTGCGGCTGTTGGCTCCTTACAAGAATCGGATAAGGATGTCCGGCACGGGCGTAAGTCAATCGCAGCGTGTCAATGTTCAGCAGACAATAACAACAGGTTGCAAACTGATAGCCGGAGAGCTTCTGTCCGGTCATCGCCAAGTTGAGGTTCTTCATAACTTCCGCCGGTGAAAATATACGGTAACTGTCGCCGGTGGTCTGACGCATAACCAGGGCCTGCTTCAGAAACATTGTCAAAAGTGCGGCAGGCATCCCGTGGCCGACAACATCAGCTACGTAAAATCCGATGTGCCGTTCGTCGAGCCGCACGACGTCATAAATGTCGCCGGAGACCCATTCAGCCGGCAGAAAAATTGCAGCCCAATGCAGTCGGCTGGTGTCAGGAAGCTGACTCGGCAGGAAATCCCGCTGAAGCAGGCCGGCCATACGAAGCTGCTCTGCCATATTATCTGCAAAGGCAAGAGCGTCCGTATAATTTTTCGGCACTTCAATATCGCTTACTGACGGTGCGTTTAGCATTTTACTAACCCTTAGCAGTTTCTTTATAGGACTTCCAGCCGGTATTCATACCGGCGGAAGCCGCTATGGATAATTTCGTCTTGTTAGGGATGGTACTTTGTGTTTTTTTGTTTTTTTCTGCCTTTATAATCAACTGATGAATTGTAGTACATCATAACAGTTGGTTTTGTTTATTGTCATTCCCACTTTCGCGGGAATGACAGGGCGCAAAAATTAACTCCAATTGGTATGACAAATCATTTAGAATGTTTAATCCCCTAAAATCAAATGTTATGAGGTAGCAGTTTTATCTTTCATCATCCCTCCACCGAAGCTGTTTTTTTGTAACTGTTCACTGAGCAAAACGGCGTTTTTGTGCCATTGCGTTGCTATTATTACTCAAACGGGCCTATCATATCCTGTCATGCTGATATAAGCGAAGCATCTGGCTTAAAGATAAAGATAATTTATCAATAAACAATAAGAGATTCTTCACTTCGTTCAGAATGACAAACGGTGTTATTTACCCTGAAAAAAATAACGGTGTTATTTACCCTGAAAAAAATATTGGATTTTCCCGATTTTTTGTTTGCATTGCAAACTTGTTTGCGATATAATATA
>QNBZ01000152.1 GCA_003644295.1 Planctomycetota bacterium | reverse complement strand
TTATTGATTACTGATTATTGATTACTGATTATCGATTACTGATTATCGATTACTGATTATCGATTACTGATTATCGATTACTGATTATCGATTACTGATTATCGATTACTGATTATCGATATAATACTTAATACGATTATATGAAGGCATTGATTACCGGCGGGGCAGGATTTATCGGTTCACATCTGGCAGAACGATTGCTGGAAGATGGCCATAAGGTAATTGCTGTCGATAATTTAAGCACCGGCCGGTTGGAAAATATCCAAAGCTTCAAAGACAAGCCCGGCTTCGATTTTATCGAGGGTGACATCTGCAATGCAGATTTAATGGAAACAGTCACGCAGCAGTGCGATGCCGTCTTCCATTTGGCAGCAGCTGTCGGCGTCAAGCTGATAGTCGATGCGCCGGTTCGTACAATAGAGACCAATATCGGCGGTACCGAAGCGGTGCTGGAGGCAGCTAATAAGTTCGGCAGAAAAATCCTGATTGCTTCAAGTAGTGAAATCTACGGCAAAAGCGAAACCGTGCCGTTCCGTGAAGGCGACGATATCATACTTGGAAGCACGAGCTTTTCGCGGTGGTCTTACGCCTGTAGTAAGGCAATAGACGAGTTTTTAGGCCTGGCCTTTTATCAACAGTACGGTCTTCGTGTGGTAGTCGCCAGGTTTTTTAATATAATCGGGCCAAGACAAACCGGACAATACGGGATGGTGGCGCCTCGTTTTGTCAAGAGAGCGTTAAGAGACGAGCCGATTTCGATATACGGAAATGGTCAACAAAAACGATGTTTTTGTTACGTTGATGATGTTGTCGAGGCATCTGTTGCTTTGATGAATTGCAAAGAAGCGACAGGTAAAGTATATAACATTGGCTCGACCGAAGAAATTACCATTGAGGGGCTTGCTGACAAAATTATCGAGATGACAGGCAGCAAAAGCAAAAAGGAATTTGTGTCATACGAAAAAGCATATGGAAGACCTATCGAAGATATGATGCGGCGGGTCCCAAGTCTGGAGCGAATCAAAGAAGCAATAGGATGGCAGCCCAAAACAACCCTGAACGAATCGCTGCGGTTGATTATTGAAAACCTTAAAAAGGTAAAAATATAAGGAAACATCTTGAAAACAAAGGTTAGTAAAAGTATTGCTGAACAAACGATTGTTGTAATTCTTGCCGCTGGCAAAGGAACACGAATGGGGAGCGAGGATAAGGCAAAAGTTTGTTTTGAAATCAACGGTACTCCAGCTATAAACCGGATTATCGAGGTATTTAAGAAAAATCGCTTCGAGAAGTTCCTTATTGTTGTCGGCTCAATGGTTGAACAGGTACTTAAAACGGTCGGACAGGCATATCCTCAGGTGATGTTTGTTTATCAATCGCCACAGTTGGGGACGGGTCACGCCGCCAGAATCGCTGCCGATGCGATTAAGAAGATAGAGCATACTGGATATGTTTTACTGACTCTGGGCGATAAGTACATCCAGCCTGCCGCCGTAAAAATGTTAGTTGAAGGTTACGTGAGAAATCAAGCAGACCTTGCACTGCTAACGACGCCCAGAACCAAGATGGCAGAGGCTTCCAGTGGCCGTGTTTTTCTTGACGAAACCGGCCAAGCTGTTGACATCATCGAGCACCTCGACCTTGCCAGGCAGGCGATAGTTGACGAATTGCAGACTCGGCTGGCAAAGAGTGAAAAAATTGCCGCCTCGTTAATCACCAGGGTTGCTAAAAAGCATATTTCAATTACCAAAAAGATGGCTGTTGCCGTGCCGGAACTGCTGGAGCTTGCCGCAAAGTTCGACAGTATTAAGAAGTCGCAGCTTGAGCAGATATTTCATCTGGATAAATACAATCTGTGCATTGCTGGAAAGCATTACACAGCCCGGCAGGCCGAGAAGTTTTGCAGACAATTCAATCCGAGTCTTTATCTGTTCAATGCCGAGGCGTTTTACCAGGGCGTCTCTATGATTGAGAAAGACAACGCACAGGGTGAGTATTATTTTACTGACGTGGTTAAACATTTAGGCACTATGACCGACGAATCGGGGGAACGTCGCTTTCGGGTCAAAACAGTACCCGTTAGAAATGCGGACCTGATACAGGGATTCAACTCGCCGGATGAACTTTTAGCAATACAGGATTATGAAAGGCGTAGAAAAACCCGAACCGCTCAGCGAGACATCGGTAGTAGCAAACCCAATCTTAGGAACAATCAATACCACAGCGTTAAGGAGTGGATACACAGAATTGAGTCGGAATCAGCTCGATTCAAAACCTGGCTGCGCAGAATTTACTCGGCGCATGAAGAGCTGCACTCGGAGAAGCGCAGGGAATTGCTTAAGGTTCTGATATGTTACGGCAAACGGTTTGGATTTGAACAGAAAGTTGTGATAGTCAGGGCTCCTGGGAGGATTAATCTGATGGGCCGACACGTGGACCATTGTGGAGGATTTAATAACTTTCTTGCGCTGCATCGAGAAACCATTGCTGTTGCAGCTTTGCGAAGTGATAACAGTGTTGTCGCGGTCAATACTGATACAAGGAGGTTCAAATCCCAGAAGTTTAATATCGGCGAATTAATCGGGCAATTTGCCTGGAGTGACTGGCTTAATTTCATAAATAGTAATTGGGTGCGCAATATGCTGCGTTCAACCACAGGGCAGTGGGGAAACTACATTAAGGCCGCGATGTTACGGCTTCAGCACAAGTACAATGACTTGAAGATTCACGGTATGAACATTGCCTTGAGCGGTAATGTGCCAATAGCAGCCGGTCTGAGCAGCAGTTCAACCATTGTGGTGGCAACGCTGGAAGCAGCAATCGCATTGAATAATCTTGAGCTGACCAGTCGGCAATTTATCGACCTTTGCGGTGAAGGAGAATGGTTCGTGGGTTCACGCGGCGGCCCAGGAGATCATGCGGCAATATACCTGGGGCAAAGGGGAAAGATTGCACAAGTTGGGTATTTGCCCTTCGTTGTGGAGAGAATCATAGACGCCCAGAAAGATTGGCAGGTCATTATTGCTGATAGTCACATTAAAGCTGCAAAGAGCGGCTCGTCCAAAGATGTGTTTAATGCTCGCATCGCCAGTTATAATTTAGGCCTTGCGTTGTTACGCCTGAGATGTCCGGAAGTTGCCGAGATGATTGAATATGTTCGCGATATCAATCCGGACAAGCTTGCCTGCAGTACCAGCGATATATACCGAATGCTTTTGAAAGTTCCGCAGTTTATGACACGCAAAGCTATCGAGAGAAGTCTCACTCGAGAACACCAGGAAATGATAGATTTCAACTTCTCGTCCCACAGCAACCCTGGACTCTATAATGTACGGGGAGCTCTGCTTTTCGGAGCTGCTGAGTGTATGCGCAGCAAAATATGTATAGATTACCTGGCTGATGGAGAAATTGAACGTTTTGGGCAACTGATGAAAATTAGCCACGATGGTGATCGAGTATCTCGTGCAGATTCCAATGGCAGGTATCAACCTGCTCACAGGGACTACGGTAAGGCGGTAATTAACAAGTTAATTGACGACTTGGGTAGTGAAGACCCAAATCGTGTGCTTAATGCTCAACTGTATATGCAGCCAGGCAGCTATGGGTGCAGCACAGAGCAAATTGACAGAATGGTTGATATTGCCTGTTCGGTACCAGGGGTGGCGGGTGCTCAGATTGCCGGTGCTGGCTTGGGTGGCTGCATTATGATTATGGCAAAGAAACAATCGGCGGCTGCGGTTCGACAGGCCTTGCTCAAGCACTATTATAAGCCAAGTGGCTTGAAACCTGCGATTATCAATTGCATAACGGTTGAAGGAGCGGCGCTGGCAGAATTTTAATCTCGGTCTCAAAATGGATTTTTTGCTACTTATAAATATAAAAGCTGGAAAGGGAAATTAACATGAAGGCATTGGTTACCGGCATTACAGGGCAGGATGGTTCATATCTTGCGGAACTGCTGTTGAAAAAGGGTTATCAGGTCTGGGGAATAATCCGGCGAAGCTCATCTTTTCACACGGGCAGAATCGACCATTTATATAAAGACCCGCATAACCAGCCGAAGCTTAGATTGGTATATGGTGATTTGACCGACGGCGCCAATCTATCAAATATTATAAACGATGTTAAACCTGATGAGGTTTATAATCTCGGCGCACAAAGCCATGTTCGCGTGAGTTTTGATATGCCGATTTATACGGTTAACACAGATGCGCTGGGGACGCTTCGACTTCTCGAAGCGGTTCGCACTATGGACAAGCCGGCCAAGTTTTATCAGGCATCAAGCAGCGAAATGTACGGCAGGGTTGTCGAGATGCCTCAAACGGAAAAGACACCGTTTTATCCGCGAAGTCCCTATGGCTGCGCCAAAGTATATAGCTTTTGGCAAACGGTGAATTATCGAGAAGCTTACGGCCTGTTTGCGTGTAACGGGATTTTGTTTAATCACGAATCCCCGAGACGAGGCGAGACGTTCGTTACCCGCAAAATCACCAGGGCTGCGACCCGAATCAAGCTGGGCTTACAGGATAAACTGTACCTCGGCAATCTCGACGCAAAGCGCGACTGGGGGTTTGCGGGCGAT
>QNBZ01000151.1 GCA_003644295.1 Planctomycetota bacterium | reverse complement strand
GGTTACTTCATCAATTTTAACTTCAGTTTTAATCCCTGTGGCTTTCAGGTAATACTCCTGCATAGCAGAGAGTTCCGGCAGGTCAAAAATAATATATCGACCCTTGAAACCAAGTTTGTGAATCAGCTTGCACATCGAGCCGAAGCCGCCGCCGAATTCGACTATTTGCGGTAAACCCTTGACTGGACAGCCGCCTGTTTCGGTTAACTGGGCAAGTGTATAGGCCTGATGAATCTGATTGCCGCTGCTTAACGGATAAAGAGGGTATCGCTTGGGATTGCCGACAAAAGATTCATAAAGAGCGTTTCTAAACTCGCTCCACGTTGGCAGGTTTTTAAGAAATTCAAGCTCCTCGCGACGAGGCCCCTGATATATGGTAGATTTTATCACCTCCCAGTTCATAAAATCCGTTATATCATCTTCTAATATGGCCTTTCTAAACCGAATTCTGTAATCCACCCAGGCCTTTTCAGCTTCTGAATCAGTTATTACCTTCGGCTCCGGCTTCGATTCTATTCTTGAACGAAGGGAGTCAATTAAATCTTTTTGGTCAAAAAATCTCAAATCCGTCTTTGACACAACACAACCCCTTCCCTTCCTCATTTGCTTATGAGCGAGTATTATTACGGTAAGCCCCTATGGCCTTTTTGCCTTTGCGGAGCCGGTTTAACTGTTCACCAGCATTTTGCTTTTGATTTGTCAAAATCAGGCATAAATCTCTGTATAATTCCGCTATACGCTCACGCTGCCCTGTATTTAATACGGGGTCAGCTAATTCAAAAAGCCCCTGCCCGGCGAGTTTTTCCACAAGAGAACTGGCTTGCCCGCTTAAAACCCCAACCTCATCAATTTTACCCTGCCGAGCAAGCTCTATTTGTCTTTCTAACAGACATCGCAGCTCATCCATTCCCGATGAAAATTCGGATGTCTGATTATCTGTTTTCATCCAATCGTGGCTCCTGCACATTTTTTTTCGGCCAAGCCACGTTCAACTTCTTCCAGAAGGTCAGCCGCATCTTTATTTTCAGGGTCTAAAGCCAAAATGTCTGAAAGGATTTTTTTGGACTGCCCGAACCGGCCGTCTTTCATATAAAGCGCCGCCAGAGAAAACATAACCGACAAGTCGCCCGGGTGCACATCCAGATACACCTCAAGATAATGAATGACTTTCGCAAATGAATTCATACGGCAGGAAGTTTGAAACAACCCCAGCAGAGCCGTCAGATTGTCCGTATCGCACTCCAGAGATTTCAGATACATTTCAAAGGCCAGCTTGTAATCCTGCTTTTGCTGTGCGACCATAGCAATTCCGGAGTAGGCAGCGGAACAATCAGGCTCGAGCCGAGACGCTACTCTGAAAGCTATCTCGGCATCTTCCAGTAGATTTTTCTGCAGCGCAATGACTCCGAGTCCAACGTAAGGAGCCGACTCATCAGGCCCAATGACAGCAGCTTTTTCATAGCACTGCTGCGCCTGGTCATACTTGCCGACAGAGGTATAACAAGACCCAAGTTGCTGTAATACTTCATAATGCTGGGTTAAATCTTGCTGCTCAGCAGTATTGTTTTGTGTTATGTCCATAGTTCGTCTTTCCCTTCGAGTGTTCGTTCCGCTCTTTCGAGTAATTCAATCGCCGAGTTAAAATTCTTTTTCAGTCGGCTGGTCTTCGCCTCTAACAAAAGCGTATCCACCGTTGGCCGTTGCTGGTTGAGTGAACAACTGATTTGAGCCGCTTTCGTATAGTCGCCGGCCTTAAAAAAGGCCTTTGCGGCCAGCGTTTTTATCAATAGTTCGTTCTGGTAATGTTCGGCAATATATTCGAATATCCGGGCGGCTTCGGCCCAGTTTCCGTCCTTTTCCGCCAATCTGGCTTCGATGAGCAACTGGTCAAACTGAAATGGTATCTCTTCGGGAAGCAAACGTCTTATTACAACGCCGGCGGCTATTAGAGATTCGCGAATCGACAAATCAGGAAAGCTTTTCAGGGCATACTCTAAGTCGTCTTTTTTTACTACTACCGCCCAGAGTTCATCAGTCGAAGCTTCCAGCTCAAATCCCTCCCGGCCGGCTGAACTGTTAATCAGAGCGTAGAGCGAATCCTCTACCCAAAAATCACTTACCGGGAATCCAGCCGGCACTACGGCAATGTAATCGCCGTCACATTTTGCCAGAGCCGCCCCTACGCGCTGGCTCTGCGATGCCGCAGAATCCACGGGTACAGTAATTATGTTAGGCATATCTATATTCAACTTGTCTAAATCGGCCTGCGGCAAAGGCAAATAAAGCTGATATGGATAAAAGGTATGCCGCCAAATAGAGATAAGGGTTTTTGCCGCCTGACCGTTCAATCTGTCCGTAGTAAAAATAACGGACATATCCTTAATTTTTGACCAGGGCTTGGCCGGCCTGGTGGTGCGTATGGTCATAACATTCCTGAGATACTCGTCCTTGTCCTTGCGCCGTTGAACAGATACCCTGTCGGATTCGCCGACAGGGCTGTAAAATTCGCCGGTAATCTCGTGGACGTGATGAAAATCCGAGAAAAAAATCAACCGCCTGGTTAAATCCCAGTCAATCAGAACATTAAGGTTCTCGTTATAAAGTCCGGTCTTTTCGAGCAAATCTCTGCGGTGCATCAAGCTCACGTGCAGAGTGTGATTGAAGTAAAGCATAACAAAGCGGTCAAAATCCCTGCTGATTTCGACAACTTTGCTCAGAACCTCTCGGCTGCCGTCAGGGGCAATCCGGCAATACGTTCTGTATAAATCGCTGTACGCAACCTGGCAGTCGGTTTGGTTTTCCAGCGTATTGAGCAGCGTGCTTATATGATGCGGGTAATACAGGTCGTCATCGCCAAGGTAACAAACATATTTACCTTTGGCCTGCGCCAGCGCCTCGTTGAGTGTAAAGGGAATCCCCCTGTTTTCCTGCCTGTTTATAAAGACAATTCTTGTATCGTCGAATGAATCGACAACGCTGCTTACGTCGTCTCCGCCGTCTCTGATTACGAAAATTTCGAGATTGTCGTAGTCCTGCCGGACAACGCTGGCCAGCGCCACCGGCAGATACCTGCGCCTATTGTACGTCGGTAGCAACACACTAACAAGCGGCCCGGATTTTTTTACGCCGTTTCCCATTATTACCGACTATCAAACACTCGTTTCGGCGAGCTGAGATTGTGAATCTATTTCAATTTCAAGACGAGTAAAAATGTCGTTTATTCTGCTCAACTGTTCTTGCAGTGAATACTTTTCTTCGATGAATTTACGATACCTCCACGGCTGGTATGTATCGGAAAGAATTTGCTCACAGAATTGTTCGGAAATGTTAAACAGAAACTCTGGTGGGTAAATCAGGGCCGCCCCCGGAAAATTATGAACAACCGGCTTTAATCCAAGCGCCATACCTTCGAGTATCGCCATTCCCTGGCCCTCAATCATACTTGTCGAAACAATATAATGTTTATCTGCAAGCCAGGAGTTGACATCTTCCTGCCAGCCGTCAAAAAACACTACGTCGCCGAGTCCAAGCGCCTCAACCATATACTTTAGATATTGTTCAACAACCTCATCTTGGAAAGCGCCGCCAAAGAACAGGCGATATTCAGGGTCAATATAATGCAGCTTTTGCATACACTGCAACACAAGCGCAGGGTTTTTGACCATCCTCAAATTAGCCAGAAAAGCAATGTTTTTGCCGCGCCGGCGGTCCACAAACTCAAATCTATCAAGATTTATTCCGTTGGGGATATTAACTATTGATGTTTGACTCTCGATGTCTGGCACCTTATTGATGAGTGTCTCGTTGATAACCTCGTTACCAACAGTGATGAGAATATCGATATTACTCCAATCAACTTGTGCAGGCCAATCCTCATAAGCTTCATAGCGGTGCAGTCTGACAATATTTTTGCAGACTTTTGGCATTTTTGAGCCGGCCGCTGCGAGATTTGTGCACCATTCAAACCAGGAAATATCGCTCCATTTCATCAATTCATACAATTCCTCTTCTGTCCGGCCTTCAAAAAGGCGCACTTCAAAACGCCGTTTTGTAAATTCGACAATCTCGTTGAGAAACATCATTCCGTCGCCGCCGCAGAAGAAGGCTATTTTCGGCCTTTTGAAACGAATCACATCAATCATCGGTTTAAGAACTTCCTGGTCGGGCCAGATTTGCAACGAACGAAGCAGCATTTCAATCGCGCCGGCTTTATCGCCCTGGTCGAGCAGTATCGTAGCAGTTCTGTTAAGCACATCCGCGCTCAATATGCCCATCCGCTCCATATCATCAAAGAGCTGTACTGCTTCTTTTGCTTTACCAACAGCGAGATACGCTTCAGACAAATTCCACGTTATCTCGGCAGGATTGTCCTGTAGTCCTCTTGCTTTGATGAAGTAGTTGATGGCTTCATCTGAACGGCCAAGACAGTGCAGAATCGCTCCGGCGTCATTTAGAACCTGTGCATCATCAGGCGCTGCCTGGAGATATTTTTGGATACAAACAAGCGCCTCGCTGTGTCTGCCCGCCTCGGCTAATTCCAAACCTTTCCGGTAATCATCTGAATTCGTCTCGCTGGTCATTTACTTTACTCCTATG
>QNBZ01000150.1 GCA_003644295.1 Planctomycetota bacterium | reverse complement strand
TGTCGGTCTGGACTTTATACCCGCCGGCTAAAACCTTAAAGCCCGGCATAGACCTGGCAGGAGGAACAAGTCTCATTTATGAGATTAACGCCCAGGGCCTCAATGAGTCGGAAAAGAAAGACCTGGCATCTCGAATGATAACCATTCTACGAAGGCGAATAGACCCTGCTAATATCCAAAACCTTATATGGCGGCCGCTTGGTAATACCCGATTTGAGATACAAATGCCTCTGGCAAGTGCAGATGCCAGAGCGAAACGGCGTAACTTTGAGAAAGCCATGAGCGAACTGCTGTCTAAAAATATAAACCCTGCGACAATTATACGATGCCTCCAAAAGCCAATCGAAGAACGGGCAAAAGATTTCAAAAAATTCGCCCAGAACTCGCCCGACCGGCTGACAATCCTCAACAAGCTTGCAACCGCTTATGACCAACTCAAGGAGTTACAGAATAAAAGAGACCAACTTGCTGCAAAGCTCAAAACTCAAAGCTCAAAACTTAAAGCTGCTGACCTCGACCTCGACAAAATAAAGCTAAATGCTTCAGCATGGGCAAGCTTGGACGACCAACAACTGGCAGAATTACTGAAGGGCTTTCTCGGCTCCGACAAAAATCTTGACCTGCTAAGCGACTACGTAAGAACCTACGCCAAATGGGCAGAAGTCGTTGGGCAGCTTACTGAACCGGAAACAGGCAAAAATGACCAGTACAGAAATGCCAAAAACGCCATCGACAAACTAAATCTGACCGAAGACCAGGTGAACTCCTGCCTCGAAATAAACCCAAAGTCAGCTAAAAGAAAACAAGCTATCGAAGAACTCAAAGCTGAATTTGCCGACCGGACAAGAGAAATCGACGCCGTAATCGCAGCTTTTGACGAATATCGGCCTTTTAGAGGCCGACTGGATGACCCAAAGGACCTACAGCGAATGCTCAAAGGCGCCGGCATACTGGAGTTCAGAATCCTGCCGACTCAGGGACACCCCGAGCTGGACTCCGACGAGATAAACAGCTATGTCGAACGCCTTAAAGAAAAAGGACCTAAATATGCATCAGACAATAAATACGTATGGTGCGAAATAGAAAATATAGATAACTGGAAAGCAGCAGACGAACAACAACGACCTTCAATAGTCGCTCCTTTTGGCGACAAGTACTATGTCCTGGCAAGTAACAGACGAGATAAGAATGAGGTTATGCTGCACAATGTTGACAAAAGAGAATGGAAACTGGAAAAGGCAAGCCCAACGAGCGACCAAATGGGCAGAAGAGCCATCGCTTTTTCGTTAGATGAAAAAGGGGGAAAGCTGTTCGCCGCCGTTACCGGAAATAATATCGGCAGGCCATTATGCATCCTGCTCGACGGCATCGCAATATCAGCCCCAAATATCAAGTCAAGGATATTCACAAGGGGAACAATCACGGGCAGCTTCACTCAAACAGAAGTTATTGATATGGTCAACAAACTAAACGCCGGCTCTTTGCCAGCCAGGTTGATAGAGCAGCCCATCTCTGTCAAAACTATCGGCCCATCCATCGGCGCCGACAACCGTGACAAGGGTATCAAAGCCGGCTTAATCGGCCTTGTTGTGGTAATGCTTTGTATGGCGGTCTACTATACATTGGCCGGCTCAATCGCTGATGTGGCACTGTTAATGAACCTGCTCTTTGTCCTGGCGATAATGGCGCTGGCAAGAGCAACATTCACACTGCCCGGAATCGCAGGGCTTATCCTGACCATTGGTATGAGCGTTGACGCAAACGTCCTGATTTTTGAGAGAATCCGTGAGGAGCAGCAGAGGGGTTCTTCGCTCGGAATCGCCATAAAAAACGGCTACCAAAGAGCATTCAGAACTATTTTAGACGCCAATATCACAACGTTCATCACCGCTGCGATTCTTTACTGGGTCGCATCAGAAGAGATAAAGGGCTTCGCAATCGTGCTTATGCTTGGCATAATTTCGAGTATGTTCACTGCATTGTTTGTAACACGGGTGATTTTCGATTTTCTACTGGCTAAACGAATTATTAAAAATCATTTATTTATGCTGCGAATCATACATAAGCCAAACATAAACTGGATGGCATTAAGGCCTGTTTTCTTTACTATCTCGATTCTGCTTATCGCATCGGGCCTATTCGTTTTCTTTACACGCGATAACACCAAGAACAATAAATACGACATCGAATTTACCGGCGGAACTTCCGTCCAAATCAATCTGAAAGACGGCGCTAACCTGACCAGAGGCGAGGTAGAAGACAGGATACACAAAGTCGGAATCGATTTGAACAACCCTGCTCTCGCTGCGGCAAACGTTTATAGCATCGGGGAATCAAATAGACAATATGAAATCAACACCACAGAGTCAAACAAAACCATCGTTACTATAACTTTTCCTGAATCCGCAAAACAAACAGTCGCAGGGCTGACCAGCAGCATCCAAAAGGCACAGAACCGATTCAGGGGCAAGCTAAACAACCTACTCGTAACGCAAAACACCCCCCCTAACACTTTTACTATAACAACAAGTCAAATGAATAAATCTCTGGTAAAAGAGATACTGGCAGCAGCTTTTGACAACGCCGATATTTCAGAGCCAAAAATCGACGAGGTTGTCAATAACGCAATACTAACTGCCTTCGAGAACGAATTGCAAATCCAGCAAAATCTCCAGCCGCAAATCGTCTTACAGGAAAAAATAACAGAAAAACTTATTGATTCTTACCCAGAACTTACCGATTTTCTGGGCGGTTTGAAGATTGAGTGCAAAATTGAAAAATCCGCCACCGCAGGAGAAATCGAGCAGAGATTCAAAGATTTGCGATTCAAGCCCGATATGCGACAACTCAATTGGTACTCCTACAAAATCTTAAATACAAATCTGGAAACAATGGATTCAAACCAGCTTACAGAATCTTTTGTTTATCTAAGCGTCGAGCCGGAGGCCGGCTTTCGTGAGCTAAGCGAGGACGAATGGACGCGGTTTGTCGAGAACGAGACCACCAAAGTCCTGGCTGCTACCAGACTGGAAACTTCACTGCCACGCATAACGCAGATAGCTCCGTCAGTCGGTGCGGAAGCAAAAACACGAGCGATGATTGCCATAGTCCTGTCTCTGTTTGCAATTGTCGCTTATATCTGGATTCGATTCGGAAATCTCCGCTATGGTATCGCAGCTATCATAGCACTGGTTCACGATGTGTGCATTACACTCGGCGCCGTTACCGCCTGCACTTATATCGCATCAACGCCTATCGGCGAAAAACTTCTAATCGGAGATTTCAAAATCAACCTCGCAATGATAGCCGCTTTCCTGACGCTCATTGGATACTCGCTCAACGACACAATTGTTGTTTTCGACCGTATTCGGGAAAATCGCCACAAGGCCCAGCTTAATCCACAGACAATCAGCAACAGCATTAACCAGACAATTTCCAGAACTATTCTGACTTCATTTACAACTTTTATAGTTGTGCTGATAATGTACATCTTTGGCGGTCAGGCACTGAGAGGATTTACCTTTGCGATTGGCTTTGGAATTATCATAGGCACTTATTCGTCCATTGCGATAGCTGCACCGGTACTGCTGCTCGGTACAAAAATGGGTGGGAAGCAATTGACCGCAAAACAAAAACAGATGTGAACCGCTACAGGAGCTTTGCCGCAGCGCTGTCAACCAGCCACGTAATCTTTTACTCTATAGTTTTCTACCTACCGCCCGGCTGATTTACTTCTTCTATTTTTCTCTGAGTTCCTGTTTCTCTCTGGGCTTTCAATTGTTCAACATGCTTTCGCAAAGATTCTTGAGATTTTAATATACGATGAAAACTATTGTGATAGTGGCCGGCACCAAGGTTTTTGTAGGGAGCATAAAAATCTGAATTAATCTTTTTTCTTTCAATAAGAATCTGTGCAAGCTTTTGACTTTTACCTTTTGGTCCTATGAAAGTCTGGTTTTGTATTTCAAAGTAAACCTCTCTGACGGTCAGTTTTTCTGGAAAACCATTATAAAAGACCAAACTGAGTTTATCTTTGCTTTCTATATTTGGGTTAGATTCTTTTTTTTCTGGGCTTGTAAGCCGTAAAATAATATTCCGCATGTCATTTGCATCTGCTTGGCTAAAGGCTTTGTAAGGCCTCCAGGCATCAAGTGGCGGCGGCACTTGCTTATACCAGATGATACAAGCCGGTACATAATGCCGAATTTCCTCTTGTCCAGTCCATGTGTAATCAAGCTTTTTTGGTTCCTCTTTACATGAGGCCATAAAAACTAATAACATCATCAAAGAGCCAATCAGTAATCGTTTCATTTTAATATTTCAGATTATGGGTCAGGTTGATTCACTTCTTCTATTTTCCTTTGAGCTTCTGCTTTTTTTGTTGCTCTGAGTCTTTCTGCTTCCTCAAAAGTGAATTCGTAACGTAGCTTCATCAAATCTTTAACAGGCCAGTAAACAATATCAGGTGAATGTACACGAGGGATTATGCTTGTTCTCCCGAACCCCGGCATTTGCATTGCCTCATTAACTACTTCTATCATTCCACCATCATCTGAAAAATCCTTTCCAACGCTATAGAGTTTGAAACCGTCTTCTGTTAGCTTGTAAACCAAGG
>QNBZ01000149.1 GCA_003644295.1 Planctomycetota bacterium | reverse complement strand
GGACTCCAAAACAAAATCTGGACAAAAGGATTTGATAAAAGATTCTGTTACTCAAAAAAAGAACTCGAACAAAAAATCAAATATGTACAAAAACATAAAAATAAGGGTTAGATAATAAACCCCGCCATAGTGATGGCAGAACGTATAACCCCGCCATAGTGATGGCGGGGCTAACCGAAATAATAAACCTAACCAAACAGCGGGGAACATAAACTTGCCTTTCAGAGCCAATAAAGGTATCATTTGAGAAATGCGGGATTTCAGTAAAACAAAACGAATAGTTATCAAAATCGGCACCAATATACTTACTAAAAAAGGCACTGTCGAAATCGATAACGCCTATATCAAACAAATCACTAAACAAATATCTGAACTGCTCAAGATAAACAAGCAGGTTGCCATCGTCAGCTCCGGCGCTATCGGGATGGGAGCGGGACAGTTGGAGTTGGGCAGCAAGGTAAAAGGTACAAAAATAAGACAGGCGTGTGCTGCGATTGGCCAGCCGTTGCTGATGGCGGAATATCGAAAATCATTCGCACATTACGGCATTACGGTCGCCCAGGTTCTGCTGACCGCTGAAGTATTTAACAATAGAAAAACCTATCTGAACCTTCGCAACTCCATCGAGACACTTCTTAAACTCGGCGTTGTGCCTGTCCTTAACGAAAACGACAGCGTTTCCACCGAAGAAATCGGCTCGGCTTTCGGCGATAACGATAAATTAAGCGCACTTGTGGCCAGTAAAATTGACGCAGACCTGCTAATTATGCTCAGCGATATAGACGCACTTTACGATAAAGACCCCCGAAAATTCAAAGATGCCAAGCCGATACCAACTGTCTATGAAATAACCGATAAATTAGCGCGAAACGCCGGCGGTAAAGGCAGCAAGTATGGTGTCGGTGGAATGAAAACCAAAATAGAAGCGGCTAAAATCGCTTCCAACGCCGGCTGTCGAATAGTCCTTGCCAACGGCAGAGTTAAAAACGTCATCGGCAAGATTATCGATGGAGCTGAAATCGGCACGGTCTTTTTGCCGAAGCGAAAGATAAGCAACCGAAAACGCTGGATACTCAACAGCACCGCAGCAGGAACAATTATTATCGATGCCGGCGCTATGCGGGCGGTGAAAAATCGAAAAAGTCTTTTGCCCAGCGGAATAATCTCCGTCAAAGGCACGTTTGGAGCTGGCTCGGTAGTTATGCTCAATGACGGTGCCAAGGCCGTTATAAATTTCAGCAGCGCTGAGCTGAAGACAATCGCCGGCAAACACAGCAGCGAAATAAAGAAACTGCTCGGCCCAGGCCACAGAGACGTAGTGGCAATACCGGAAGATGTCGTTGTAATTGATTATTGAAAGGGATGCCGTGAATCTGAAAGGGGTAGTATTGGCAGGCGGTACCGGCTCACGGCTTATGCCGTTGACAAAAGTAACAAATAAGCATCTGCTGGCCGTGGGACGAAAGCCAATGATTTATTACCCCATCGAAAAGCTCATCTCAGCGGACATCAAAGAAATACTGATTGTAACCGGCGTTGAACATATAGGAGATGTTGTCAGCTTGCTCGGCTCCGGCGCCGATTTCGGCTGCCGATTTACATACAAAGTACAGGATAAAGCCGGCGGCATTGCCCAGGCGCTGGCCCTGGCTGAGGGCTTTGCCCACGGCGAGCCGATAGCCGTTATTCTCGGCGATAATATATTCCAGTCGCCGCTAAAAAAATATGTCGATAAGTTCAAAGCCCAAAAAACCGGCGCAAGGGTACTGTTAAAACAAGTGCAGCACCCTGAAAGGTTCGGCGTCGCACAAGTCCGTAACAATAAGGTCATTAATATCACTGAAAAACCAAAAGAACCAAAATCAAATTACGCTGTTACCGGCATATATTTCTACGATGCAACCGTTTTTGAGATTATCAAGAAGCTAAAGCCATCCCAAAGGGGCGAACTCGAAATCACCGATGTCAACAACTCCTATATCGCAAAAGGCCAACTCGGCTACGATATTCTCGATGGGTGGTGGAGCGACGCAGGAACGTTCGAATCGCTCGGCAGAGTCAACGAACTGGTTGTGAAAGAGCCGCTGAAATGAGAAGCGCAAGGATAGGCAATGACACAGTCGCTATCCTCGGCGGCAAAGGAATGCTCGGAACAGATTTGGTAAAGCACTGCCGAGAGGAAGGATATAAAGTTAAAGTTTTTGACCTGCCGGAATTTGATATTACCAACACGGCGCAGCTTGAACAGGCAGTTGAGCAGGCCGGGACAGTTATCAATTGTGCCGCCTATACGAATGTTGACAAAGCCGAGAGCGAATCCGGCCTGGCGTACAAGGTCAATGCCCAGGCAGTCGGTGAGCTGGCAGCACTGGCAGAAAAAATGCAAAAGTGGGTTCTGCATATCAGTACGGACTTTGTTTTTGACGGGACATCCGGCAGGCCTTATGTTGAGACCGATACAGCCAACCCGATAAATGTGTACGGCAAAAGCAAACTCGCCGGCGAGCAGCTTCTTGCGGAAAGCGGATGTGAGTATTGTATTATTCGCGTTCAGTGGACTTACGGCAGGGCCGGCGTTAATTTTATAACAAAACTGGTTGCCCGTGCCAGGCAGGATAAAAATATAAAGGTCGTCAATGACCAAATCGGCTCGCCGACCGCCACTACCGAGGTTGCCAAAACGATATGCCAACTTTTACCGCAAAGGCCGCGTGGCTTGTTTCACTTTGCGGCTTCCGGCTATGTGAGCCGTTTTGATATGGCTAAATTCATCTTTGAAAACAGGGATATTCCGGTGAATTTAATTAACTGCAAAAGTTCCGATTTTCACAGCGCAGCAGCAAGGCCGTTGAACAGTCGTTTCAATTGCGGTAAAATACAGGCCCTGCTCGAAGAGCCAATAAAGTCGTGGCAGGGGCCGTTAAAACTTTTCCTGGAGCAATTGTGAGAAGACTGCTGGTTACAGGCGGAGCTGGGTTTATAGGAAGCAACTTCGTTCGGATGGTACTATCGCAGCATCGGGACGCTTTCATCGTTAATCTCGATAAGCTGACTTATGCCGGCAACCTCGAAAACCTCGGCGAATACTTAAAGCATCCTAATCATAAATTCATCCACGGTGATATTTGTGACGGCGCTCTTATAAAAAAGATTTTTGATGAGTATAAAGTAGATACTGTTCTTAACTTCGCCGCTGAAAGTCATGTTGACCGCTCTATTCTTGGGCCGAAGGTTTTTATTGAAACCAATATCACCGGCACGCTAACCCTGCTGGAAGCGGCTCGCAACAGAAATATACATCGATTCGTTCAAATCTCGACCGATGAGGTTTATGGCTCGCTCGGGGCCGACGGCAAATTCACTGAAGATACACCCGTCAATCCCAGTTCGCCGTACTCTGCGAGCAAGGCCGCCGCCGACCATCTGGTCAAAGCGTTCGGACATACCTGGGGCCTTAAATATAACATCACACGCTGTTCAAATAACTACGGGCCGTACCAGTTTCCAGAAAAGATGATTCCGTTGATGATTAATAATGCGATGAACAATAAGGAACTGCCTATTTACGGCGATGGATTGTATGTGCGGGACTGGCTCTATGTGTATGACCATTGCACAGCTATATGGAAAGTGTTGACCGAAGCTGCCGCCAGCGAGCTTTACAATATCGGCGGCGGTGGCGAAAAGACCAACCTCGAAGTTGTTGAAGCAATTCTTCAACGGCTCGGCAAACCAAAATCTCTTATAAAACACGTAACAGACCGGCCAGGCCACGACAGACGATATGCAACCGACACAACAAAAATAACCAAGAAACTCAACTGGCACCCCACGGTCAGCTTCGAAGAAGGACTCGGCAAAACAATCGACTGGTATCTGGAAAATAAACAATGGCTGGCCAATGTTGTCTCCGGCGAATATCAGAGGTACTACCACTCTATGTACGCAGACAGGTAGCCAGTAGTCCCGGTTCATATCCATAGAAACCCCCTGTTTTCCTCTGACTCTGCCAACTTTTTGTGCTGGCTGTGACATACAGTTGTCACAGGCAGGATAAAAAGGGTTCTCAATTTTGACCATAATCGCTATTTGCAAATTGTCAAACGTAGAGGAAATCATCAGCACGATGAGATGCCCAAAACATTTTGAATGTTATAAATCCGGCTTGGCAAATCTTACCAAAGCAAGAAATACCAGCACAGGGCCATTTCTGGAGTGTTTGAGAGAAAACCCGCAGACGTGTGAATTCTCAGCTTCTCTCGGGAACGAATATTTCTGCAGATGCCCGCTTCGTGTGTATATCGCCGAAAAAATTAAGGAAATGAATGCCGCTACGTATAACCGCGCCTGAGAGGACTCGAACCCCTGACCTTCGGTTCCGTAGACCGACGCTCTATCCAATTGAGCTACAGGCGCAACTCTTTATTTACGAGGACTTACGAGAATTCCGCTCAGCCCTGTTTTTTTCTCTGGTATCTATATAGTCAACTTGACTGACTTTGGTATAAATGTTGCTATAATAAAAACATACATGCTCTGTCATTCTGAACGTAGTAACATACAGGCTCTGTCATTCTGAACGTAGTGAAGAATCTCACAGTTAAAATACGGTTTAACTCTGCCGTAAAGCCAGATGCTTCGCTTCGCTCAGC
>QNBZ01000148.1 GCA_003644295.1 Planctomycetota bacterium | reverse complement strand
TAGTTGTCATTTTAACTGTGAGATTCTTCACTACGTTCAGAATGACAGGGCCTGTATGTTACTACGTTCAGAATGACAGGGCCTGTATGTTACTACGTTCAGAATGACAGGGCCTGTATGTTTTTACTATAGCAACATTTATACAAAAGTCAGTCAAGTTGAGTAAATAAAGATTTCATAAAAGTTATATCGTTAGGATGGGAAACAATGCGAAGCAGGCCCACGCTATGGTATTTTGCAACTACCTTCAAAGGTAAGCGTTGCAAATTGCAATGGTATTGAAGGTTTTCCGCTCACTGCTTAAGGAGCTTCACTTTTAATAACTCCTTATTTACTATAACCTTACGTTTTTTTCGTCCTTTCGTCAGCTTTTTTGGTATATTGTTTGCTAATATGTAAGTTGAGGCGTAATATAATGAAGATAGCGATACCAATATACGGAGACAATGTTTCCAACGTATTCGATTTCGCCCACCGGCTTTTGCTGGTGGAAATCGAAAACGGTAAAGTGATTGAACGGTCTGAAATTGAACTGAAAGACGAATCGCTGCTGCAACGGGCAGGCCAGTTAAAAGACCTTGGGATAGACGTGCTTATTTGTGGAGCAATTTCACAGGCGCTGGCAAATATGGTTACGGCATCCGGAATTCAACTGTTGCCTTATGTAACCGGCAGTGTTAATGACGTGTTGGAGGCCTATTTGTCCGGCCAATTGGTACAACCGCAGTTTAGTATGCCGGGTTGCTGGCCCGGTGCGAGAAGAGGATTTGGTCGAGGTGGACGGAGGTGCCGACGGCGAGGCGGATGTGGATAACAACAGTTTTAAGTTTTTAGTTAAAAACGAAAGGAAACAGTGTGAAAATCGCAATAACGGCCCAGGGAAGCGAACTTTCGAGCGAGATTGACCTTAGATTCGGACGAGCAAAATGGCTTATCGTTGTTGACAGTGAAACAGGTGATTTTGAGGTGCATGATAATGAGTTGAACCTGAATGCTGTTCAGGGAGCTGGTATTCAAACCGGACGAAATATAGCGAACCTTGGTGTCGAGGCAGTGATAACCGGTAACGTAGGTCCTAACGCTTTTAAGACGCTTAATGCAGCTAATGTAAAGATGTTCCTTGCTGAGAAACAAACCGTTCAGGAAGCGATAGATTCGTTCAAAGCAGGCAAACTAAAAGAGGTAAAACAGGCCAATGTCGAAGGACACTGGGTCTAATAAATTCAAAAATCAAAGATTAAAAATCAAAATTGAGGATTCGGCCTTTGGCCGAGATTGTATCATGCGGACTTTTTTAGATTGTATTCCTTGTTTTGTTCGTCAGGCGCTTGATTCAGCAAGATTGGCGACCGACGATGAACAGATTCACGAAAAGGTAGTGCGAGAGGTTCTTCGCTTATCGGTTGATTTGGATATGAGCCAAAGCCCGCCGGTAATTGGCCAGCAGATACATCGATTGATTCGGAAACTGATAGGTAACATCGACCCGTATCGCGAGTTAAAACGTCGATTTAACCGCTTGGCTTTAAGGTTATGTGCTGAATTAGAAGAACGTGTCAGGACATCTGAAGCCCCATTGGAAACAGCCGTTCGGCTGGCTATCGCGGGAAACATCATCGATTTGGGCGTTAAGACATCAATAGCCGAATCCGAAATTGAGAAGGTAATCAGAGATTGTCTGACAGCAGATTTTGACAGTCAACAATTAGAAGAATTCAGAAATGCAGCGAACCAAGCGGAGGAAATTCTGTATTTGGCTGATAACGCAGGCGAAATTGTTTTCGACCGTTTGCTGATTGAGCATCTGCCCATAGAAAAAATCACTGTGGTTGTCAAAGGCGCCCCCGTCATAAATGACGCCACAATGGAAGACGCCGAGTTTACCGGTTTAACCGATATGGTGGAAGTAATCGACAACGGCTCAGATGCGCCGGGTACAATTCTGGAAAGCTGTTCACAAACTTTCCGGGAGCGTTTTGAGGATGCTGATTTGATTATAGCTAAAGGACAGGGGAACTACGAAACTCTTAGCAATGCAGACAAGAATATATTTTTCATACTAAAGGCCAAGTGCCCTGTTATTGCCGGAGACCTTGGCTGTGAAGTTGGCGAAATGATTTTGCGAAAGAGCAAAGTATTTGACGGTATTGATTTAGTTAAGGAGGCAGAATAAATGCCGGGCTTTGATGGTACAGGGCCGTTAGGCCAAGGCCCGATGACCGGACGATGCCAGGGATTTTGTGTCTTGACAAACTCAGAAGAAAACCCGGGCCAAGCAAAAGGTTTTGCCGGATTACAAGCTGTGCCGGTTAGTCAAAAAGTCGAGAATTTTGAGAATACTGTAAAGGAGGTGATTGATATGCCAGGTGGAGATA
The DNA here is from genome assembly GCA_003644295.1 of Planctomycetota bacterium. Taxonomy (GTDB): domain Bacteria; phylum Planctomycetota; class Phycisphaerae; order Sedimentisphaerales; family Anaerobacaceae; genus B140-G9. The sequence continues at coordinate 2,307 of QNBZ01000148.1, read as the reverse complement.
GAACAGGCCCTGCAGGTATGGGTCCAATGACCGGAAGAGCCGCTGGTTTCTGCGCGGGCTATCCGGTGCCGGGGTATATGAATCCTGCTATGGGTAGAGCCGGTTTCTACAGTGCCGGTGTGCCGGCAGTCGGGCCGTATGGTGCAGGTTCGTATGGTTATGGCGCCGGCTATGGAGTACCTTACGGCAGACGAGTTAATCCGTGGCTTCGCAGAGGTTTTGGCTTTGGTTTTGGTCGGGGATTGCGTCGCGGCAGAGGCAGATTCGGTTATTGGTAATGGGTTCAAATTAGCATCTAATTGCAGAAAGGATGTGTATTATGCCAAGAGGTGATGGTACAGGACCTGGCGGTCAGGGGCCCGGCACAGGCCGGGGTATGGGCCGAGGCCAGGGCCAAGGTAGAGGCAGAATGGGCGGACCGTTTGCAGCAGGGCCGGGCGGAAACTGTGTCTGTCCGAAATGTGGAGCAACAGTTGCTCATACTGCAGGACAGCCGTGTAATGCGATAAGCTGTCCGAAATGTGGTACGAGGATGACAAGAGGTTAACATTTTTTTGAAAGGGGATTTATTATGCCAGGTGGAGATGGAACAGGTCCCGGCGGTATGGGACCAATGACAGGTAGAGCTGCTGGTTTTTGCGCCGGCTATCCGGTGCCAGGTTACGCCAACCCTGTTGGTGGACGTGGTATGGGTATGGGCTGGGGTCGAGGCCGAGGTTTTGGTTGGGGAAGAGCCGGATATGGTTTCCCAGCTTATGGTGCTGCTGTGAACCCTTATGCTTATGGTGGTGTACCGTTCACCCCAACGGTTGCGCCTCAGCAAGAGCTGGATGGTCTCAAAGCCCAAGCCGAGTATCTTGAGGATGCCCTTGACGGAGTCAAAAAGCGTATTGACCAGCTCGAAGCAGAAAGCAAAAAGTAACAGGCAACATCGGTTTCAACAGTGGCAAGAGAGTTACTATGCGCTCTGTCCCTATAGTTATAAGGAGATTAAACAATGCCGATATTTGAGTACAAATGTAATAAATGCGGGCACAAGGCGGAATTTCTGGAAAAAAGCGACGGCAAAAATAAGCACGTCTGCGAAAAGTGTGGAAGTTCAGATATGCAGAAATTGTTTTCTGGATTCTCTGTCGGACAAGCCAGCATCCAGGGAAGCGATTCCTGCCCAACCGGTACATGCCCCCTATCTTAGAAAGGACAGATTATGAAAATTGCGGTAACGTCAACAGGGCCTACCCTCGACGATGATGTGGAGATCCGGTTTGGCCGGTGTCCCTACTTTCTGATTATTGACACCGAGACAATGCAGTTAGAGCCAATTGAAAATCCCAATATCGCTCTCGGCGGCGGTGCTGGGATTCAGTCCGCTCAGTTAATGTCGGAAAAAGGCGTAACGACTGTACTAACCGGCAACTGCGGCCCTAACGCATTTAGCGTCTTCGGTCAGGCAGGAATACAGGTTATCGTTGGTGTCAGCGGACCTGTCCGCAATGCCGTTGAGCAATTCAAAACAGGGGCTTTCTCTTCTGTTTCAGGGCCAAATGTAGCCAGTCATTTTGGTGTGAACGCAGCACCAGCAACCCAGAGGCCAACGGGACAGCCAACTGCTGGTCCATTTGGTCAAGGTAGTGGAATGGGCTTGGGTATGGGACGCGGTGGCGGAATGGGGCGCGGTATGGGCAGAGGAATGGGTAGAGGCGGCGGAATGGGGCGCGGTATGGGTGTGCCGGCCCCGATTGGTATGCCTTCGACCGGCCCGGCAGCAGGTTTCCCACAAGGCGCCGAACCACAAAGCAGCGAACAGGAATTAGCTGCTCTAAAGCAGCAGGCCGAGATGCTTGAGCAACAAAAACAACAACTGAATCAAAGAATAACTCAGCTTGAAAGCGGCCGTAAAGCTGTTGCGGTTGTTGATTCTGAAAAGTGTACAGGATGCGGTATCTGCGCCAATGTGTGTCCGGTGAACGCTATTAAGATTAATGGACAAGCTGTTGTTCAGCCAGAGATTTGTACCGGCTGCGGAGTGTGTGTGTCTAAGTGCCCAACCAATGCCATTCTACTTACGCAGGCGAATAAACGTTGATTGTTTTTTACCGATAAGTCGTCATCTTTCACCAGGACCGTAAAGGATGTCGCTGGTCGCTTGATTCACGACTCACAAGCAGCTTGCTCGGGAGATTTATTATACCAATTGGACTAAGTAAATGCGCTTTTTGACAGACAATCAATTATTGTGTCATGCCTGCGAAAGCAGGCATCCAATACATATATAAACCTATGGATTCCCGCTTTCGCGGGAATGAC
>QNBZ01000147.1 GCA_003644295.1 Planctomycetota bacterium | reverse complement strand
CTGATGTGGTTGTGTACCACGATTGTACCGCCGAGGGCCCCGCTTACAACCTGAAAAAATTACGGCGGAAGTATATGGAGCAGTTAGCGCGAAAAAAACATCGACAAATAAGCAATTATGCCAAATTGATGCGCAGCTTATGCCTGGGCAAAGAAGGCGAAAACAACTACCATCAGTTGATTGGAGCTGCCTCATTCCTGCAGAAGGATTATCCCGAAGAAGCCCTGAAGTGGGCTCAGAAAGCGGCAAAAGTGAACCCTGATGCCATCGCCTGTCGTTATACTCTTGGCTCTTTACACATTCAACTTGGAAGATACGACGATGCTCAAGTTGTACTCGAAAAGATATTAGAACAACTCTCGAAAGCTCTGGAAGAGGGTGATATGACATCCTTAAGCTCGGACTTCAGAGATAAAACCACTGTGGGGCTGTGTTATCTGGATACTTGTTTGAAACTGGCAACTTGCTATACGAAACAGGGCAAATATGCCAGAGCAAAGAGTACTTACACGCATTTATTGAACAACCAGTATTTAGCAATGTCGGAGCAGCAAAAAACCCTCATTCGTGAAGAACTGGAAAAATTAGACGAAACCACACCTGCCTCGGCTGCGGCTGAAAAGCAATGTGATGTCAGTATTGTACTTTGCACTAAAGACCGGGCAGAGTTGCTCGACCAGATGCTCGACAGCGTTGAAAAAGCTGTTCAGGGAGTAGCTTATGAGGTAATTGTTGTTGAGGGTGATTCCGGTGATAACACGCTGGAGATACTGCGCAAACATAACGTTACAAAAATCTACAGCGAAGCTGAATGTTTAGGCCCCGGCAGGCACTCGTGGCCGCAGTTGTATAATTTTGGCTTTTCAAAAGCATCCGGAAAGTGGGGGATGTACGCCAGTGATGATATTATATTCAGCGAAGGAAGTATTTGCCGGGCGGTCGAGCTCCTGCGGCAGCAGAAAGACGAAGTGGCTGGAGGGATATTTTTCTACAGAAATGTTTATCCGACAAGCCAGGGCTGGGAACAGTACGGCATTGATTTTACTTATGGCTCGAAGTTGCTTATGAATTATGGGCTGTTCAGGATGAAGCATTACAGGGAAGCCGGCGGCCTGAATGAAGAGTATCGGTTTTACTGCGCCGATACCGATTTGTGTCTGGCGCTTTACGAGAGCGGCAAGCAGCTAATTCCTTTAGCGGACTGTCTTATTACCCACAATAACGTACTGGACGTCCGGAAAAAAGCAGATGCTGATATGAGCGGGCGTGACATTGCATTGTGCTTACAGCGTTGGAAGCATTTTGTGCCAACAGAGATACCGGCTCCGAGACGCCTCATCTGGCAGGAGGAGCTTCGCGGTGCGTTTGAACTACCGGCTGAACTGAAGGAAATCAATTCAGGAATTGAAAGTTTCTGGTATGCTCTCGCCTGCTTTCAACAGGGGCTTTTTCAAAAGGCCGAAGAGAATTTCATCCGTGCCGTCAAAGCACACTGCGACCACTGGCGGGTACTATGGGAGTTGGCGAAGTCTGCCGGCCAGTGTGGGAATATAGAACTGGCGGAAAAGGCGGCAGAGAAAGTGGTAAAATTAGTGCCGGCTTTTAGTGAAGCAAAAGATTTTCTGATACGACTGAACCGGAATACGCAATTTGCATCCAACCGAACTGTCAGGGAAAATATCGTCGGCTTGATATTCAGCAAAGACCGGGCTATGCAGCTTCAGGCCACTATAGACTCTTTCTTTCTGCATTGCGGCGACAACGGCGATATACAACTGTCTGTATTATACAAGGCGTCAAATCAGTCGCACCGGCGGCAGTATGACAAGCTCAAAGAAAAGTATAGTAGTATATCATTTATTGAAGAAGCCGATTTCAAAAAACAGGTACTGGCTGTTATAGATAAGTTTGAGTATGTGCTGTTTCTAGTTGATGACAATCTGTTTGTAAGAGATTTTTATCTTGCTGATATTGTTAAGAGCTTACGCAGCAACAATGATGCAATTGGTTTTTCCCTGAGATTAGGTGGGAATACGGATTATTGTTACGCTCGTAATACCAGCCAGGGCTTACCCGAATTTCAACCAGCCGGCGGTAGCATATTAAAATATGACTGGACAGAAGCCGAGTTTGACTTTGGTTATCCATTGGAAGTTTCGAGTTCGGTGTACAGGACTAAAGATATTCGGGCGATGTTGGTGGAAATAAAATTTGACAATCCAAATATGCTCGAGGGATTGATGGCCGCTAATGTGCGGTTGTATAGCCGACAAAAGAGCCAGCTTCTTTGCTATGAGCATTCGGTTACGTTTTGTAACCCGGTAAATATGGTGCAGTCGGTTAGCGCAAACCGTTTCGGTGGCGTTAGAAAATACTCGGCTCAGAAATTAGCTGAGATGTTCGACGACGGCTTTGAAGTTGATGTCAGCCGGTATTCTGGCTTTGTGCCGAATTCCTGTCATCAGGAGGTTGAGCTGGAGTTTTGTAAGGCCAGCCCTGTCATTGTGAGTGATGGGCCGTTGGTTTCTGTTGAGATGGTTACATACAACGCCGATAGGTTTATAAGGCGGGCGATTGATTCTGTTTTGGCACAGAGCTATCAGAATTTTGAGTTGGTAATAGTTGATGACGGCAGCACAGACCATACCGGAGAAATAGTTGCTTCGTATTCCGACAGCAGGATTCGGTATACTTGTATGCCGCACAAGAACTGCGCTTCGGCAAGAAACAAGGTAATTACCGAAGCAAAGGGTAAATATCTTTTATGTGTTGACTCGGATGATTTTATCGCTCCGGATTACATTGAGAAAATGGTTGCCTGTGCTGAAAAACATCCGGAGATTGATTATTTTTATCCGGCTAAGCTTGTTCTCGTCGGCGAGTCCGGTGAACCCGCCGGTCGGCAATGGGAGTATTTAGATTTCTCGAACAACAAAACTCTCCCGGCTTTCCTGTTTGAGCAGGGATACGCACCTGTTCCGAATCCGGGAAGTTTGAAGAGAAGGTTGTTGTTCGATAAGGTGGGATGCTATGAAGATTTAGACACTGTTGAGGATTTTGTGTTTTTGTGCAGGAATGCTCTGAAGATACGTTTCAAGAGAGTTGAAGAGCATTCAGCGTATTTTTACAGAGAGCTTGTTTCCGGCCTTTCACACAAGTTCAGGGCAAGGGACCAAATCACCGCTATGGCAATGAACGAAATGGTGGCGATTTACCCGCCGGAGTTATTGTATCCCAAGATTGAAGGAATAACCGACCCCAACTTGAGAAAGGCCGAGTATTACAAATACCTGTTCACAACTTTCTACAAACACGCACAGGGTTATCATCTGGTGCGATATGGTGAATACTTCCAACAGTACGGCGACTGTTATAGGCAGAAACTGCTGAACATCACGGAGCTAAGCACGGCTGCAATGCCTGCTGGAAAGTTATCGGGCTGACAAAATTTTACGGCTAAAGAAAAAGTGTTTTTTAACGATAATAAGTTAGAGAACAAACAATGGAAAGGTGAGCAAAAATGGCGACTTTACGACTTCCTGGAATTCAGACGGGAATTGATACAAACGCGCTTATAAGTCAGCTTATGGAGTTTGAACGCCGCACGCTTAATACCTGGGAAACACGAAAAAGCCATTGGCAGGAAAGGCAGGACGCCGTCAGCACGCTGGAAAGCAAGCTAAGCAATTTAAGAAGCTCGGTTCGAGCGCTTTCCGACGCTGATGAGCTTCGCGCCTTTGCAACTGCTACCAGCGACGAGGATAAGATAACCGCTGAAGCGTCAAACAACGCTTTCGAGGGCAATCACACAATCGTAGTCAACCAGTTGGCCAACGCCGAACGATGGGTTCACACGGCAGGTATCGAGTACGCCGAAGATTATGTCGGCGCCGGCACTTTTATTTATTCGTACAACCATAAGGAAACAAGCATAACAACTACCGCCACTACAACGCTGGAAGATATGGTAGGCCTTATTAACAACGACGCTAACAACCCCGGCGTTACAGCCAGCTTGCTGTATTACAATGACGCTTATCACTTGATTCTAAATGGTAACGATGCCGGTTCGGATTATCAACTCTCCGTCAATGCAAGCAGCACCGAGGTCTGGAGGGCCGACACCGCCCTTACGGACGGCAGTGATAATGCCACGCTGGGCACAAAGTTTGTGGATCTAGACCAGTTCACTGGCAGTTTGGGTACTGGCGACAAGATTACAATCAGCGGAAAAGACCATAACGGTAGCGACATAACCCCTGTAGAGCTTACAATCACCAGCAATACGAAGCTGACTCATCTTATCTCGGAAATCAATGACGCATTTGACGGGGTAGCCAAGGCAACACTCTACAATGGCAAAATTGTCTTGACCGATGATACCTGCGGCGTAAGCGGTCTTGAAATTGGCTTATCTTTCACGCAGGGCAGCGGCTCGACCGCAGAGCTGACTCTTCCGACAATGGCCGTCTCGACAGAAGGCGGGGCGACAACGGCAGACCTTTCAGGCTTTGCAGCTTCGGATTTTACCGAAACCCAGTCAGCTCAGGACAGCCAAATAAGGGTTGATGGTTATCCAGCCGACAACTGGATAGAGAGAAGCTCGAATACTATTGACGATGTGATTGCCGGTGTAACGCTGCACCTGCACGACACGACCGACGCCGGCGGAGAGGAAATAACCTTG